>JBLHOB010000051.1:0-10580 GCA_047619425.1 Myxococcota bacterium | reverse complement strand
AGGTTCTCGAGCTGCTCGAAACATGGGGCTTTCTTGTCTCCCCCGAATCGACGCTGTGCCTCGACCTTACAAGCGCGGTCGCATTTCACACCAAACAACAGGAACGCCGCAGCTCGATGCCCGTGGAAATTGACGGAACCGTCTTCAAGGTCAACGACCTCGAGTTGCAAAGTGAGCTTGGCCAACTCTCACGCGCCCCGCGATGGGCCATCGCTTTCAAGTTCCCCCCCGAACAAGCGCGTACGATCCTCGCGGACATCGAAGCCCAGGTTGGTCGCACCGGAGCCCTCACCCCAGTTGCAAAGCTCGAGCCCGTGCAAGTTGGCGGCGTCGTCGTCTCGAACACCTCGCTCCACAATCAGGACGAAATCGACCGCAAGGACCTACGCATCGGCGACCGCGTCGTGGTGCAACGTGCGGGCGACGTCATCCCGCAAGTGGTTCGCGTTGTCTTAGCCGATCGAAAGCGCGGCAAAGAGGCGCCGAAACGCTACCGGTTGCCAAGCACGTGTCCGGTGTGCGGAGACGCAACGCTGCGCCTCGAAGGCGAAAGCGTGACGCGGTGTCCAAACATCGATTGCCCCGCCCAGCTCAAGAACAACGTCTGGCATCTGGCGAGCCGCGGAGCCCTCGACATCGATGGACTCGGCGAGAAGATCATCGACCAGCTCGTCGACGTGGGCCATGTCAAACGCTTGTCGGATCTCTTTGCTCTCGACCAGGAGACGCTGACCAGCCTCGAGCGCATGGGCGAGAAGTCCGCGGTCAACCTTCTCAGCAATCTCGACAAGGCGCGTTCAACGACCTTGCCCCGGTTCTTGATCGCGCTCGGAATCCGCCACGTGGGGGCCACAATCGCCGAACTTCTCGCCGAAGGCTTTGGCGACCTCAACAAACTCACCAGCGCAACGACGGCGGACATTGGCCGCCTCGACGGCATCGGCCCGACCATTGCCGAGAGCGTGGCGAGCTTCTTCACCGACCCGAGCAACCGCGCCGAAGTCGAGCGGCTCATGGAGTTGGGTGTCAAATGGCCGGCACCGAAGAAGGCCGCAGCAGCAACGGGCCCCCAACCTCTCGAGGGCAAGACGTTCGTGCTGACGGGCACACTCAGTGCACCGAGGGGGCATTTCAAAGACAAGATCATCGCGGCGGGCGGAAGCGTCACCGGCTCGGTTTCAAAGAAAACTGACTACGTCGTCGCCGGCGAGAGTCCGGGCAGCAAGGTGACCAAGGCCCAAAAGCTTGAGGTCGAGGTGCTGGACGAAGCCGGCCTGCTCGCGCTGATCAACAACACTTAGTCAATTCGCATGCCCGCACCCCAAACGTACTGCGGCCGATCCATTTGGATCGGCCGAAGCAGAGTCTGGCTCGCGCGGCGCATCGCGGCGCGCCGTGAGAAGTCGCGCTTAAAACCACGCGGCCCTTTCTTAGAAGAGCGTGTAGATAAACGGGGCTGCGGCGGTACCGCCGAGCATGACAAGAAGTCCGAGCCCGAGGATCGACACGATGATCGGGGCCAACCACCACTTTTTGTTGTCCTTTAGAAAGATCACAAACTCGGAAACCAAGCCGGTTCGCTCTCCGGTTGACTGCGAGACGAAGTCGTTGCTCTCTTTTCCGTCTTGGTCTGACATTGGATCTCCACTTCCGCCTCGGCGGTCTTAGTTGATGTACTGAAATGGTCGCTTCGGCGAGCTCTACGCTCAACTCGCTGCGTTAGAACTGACGAAAGTAACTCTCTTTTTCGCGCGGGGGCCGACAGTCTCTCCAGTAGGTCGTCGCCTCGGGGTCGAGTTTACGTTCGAGTGGATCTCGGCCAAACATACGCATTACAACGCCCATCGGCGTGATCATTCCAAAGAATAGAGCCCCCATGATGACATGAGAGACCACGTACCCGATGGGATACGAGAGCACCGTCAGGCCGACGTAGACGGGCAAGTTGGCCTTCGGAAAGATCAGCGAGAAAATTCCCGAGTACGCGGCCAAGCCGATAAACGTGTTGACGACATAGGGCTTCGCGGTGCCGAGTCCCATTGAAAAGATCAACGCGTCGTAGTGGGCGATCGCCGCCACAAAGCCAAAGCCAGCTACGGCGATGAAGCCAAACTGGCGCAGAGTCTTCGCATCGGGGCGAAGGTTCATTTCGATCATCTGGGCCATCAATCAGTCCAATGCAAATTCTTTGAGGTAAGCCTCGAGATCGATCTCGCGAGCCCCGGGTTGGTCGTCTTTCAGCAAGACGTAGTGTTCGAGTACAAGCACGTCCATGTTCGTGTGCATGAAGCAGCGGTAGGCATCTTCGGACGTTCGTACAATCGGCTCACCGCGAACATTGAAGCTGGTGTTGATCAACACCGGGCTTCCTGTGAGTTCCTTGAACTTGCTGATGATTCCGTAGAAGCGAGGGTTGCGACGCTCGTCAATCGTCTGGACCCGGGCCGAGTTGTCTACATGAGTGATCGCAGGCACGACGCTTCGCAACTGTTTGAGCTTGTCGAGCCCCTTCTCTCCATCATCGTCTGCCGCGAGCAGCTTGTCCTGCTTTACGGGAGCGACGAGCAGCATGTAGGGGCTGTCTTCCATTTCGCGCATTTCGAAATACTCGTCGACATCCTCATCGAGCACTGCCGGAGCAAAGGGTCGAAACGACTCGCGGAACTTAATCTTGACGTTCATGATCTCTTGCATCTTGGGCGAACGCGCGTCGCCCAAGATCGAGCGGGCGCCAAGTGCACGGGGACCAAACTCCATACGGCCGCCGACGTGCCCAATGACGTTCTCTTGGGCGATCAGCTCCGCCACGCGCCCGCAAAGCTTTTCTTCTTCGGGCAGATACTGATAAACCGCACCGACCGAGTCGAGGTACTTCTCAATCGACTCGTGTGACTCCTGTTCGCCGAGCAGCGAGCCGTTCTGTGCGTCGAGCCCGCCGTTGTCCCGGGCGTTGTCGAGAAGCTGGTACCAGACGAAGAGCGCCGCACCGAGCGCACCGCCTGCGTCGCCAGCTGCCGGCTGGATCCAAACATTCTCGAAAGGCCCTTCGCGCAGAATTCGTCCGTTGGCCACGCAGTTCAATGCAACGCCGCCGGCCAAGGTTAGGTTTTTCGAACCCGTCAGTTTGTGGGCGGTCCTTGCTGTTCGCAAAACGATCTCTTCGGTGACGACCTGGATCGACGCGGCGATGTCCATCTCGCGCTGGGTAATCTCGGTTTCACCCTGTCGCTCCGGCCCGCCAAAGAGCTCGGCCATCTTCGGCGACGTCATGACGTCGTCGTAGCAGTAGGCGAAGTACGACATGTCCATGCGAAAGGAGCCGTCTTCTTTGAGATCGATCAGGTTGTCGAGAATGACGTCTTTGTAGATGGGCTCGCCGTAGGGCGCCAAGCCCATCAACTTGTACTCACCGCTGTTGACCTTGAAGCCAGTGAAGTAGGTCATGGCGGAATAGAGCAAGCCGATTGAATGCGGGAAACGCATCTCTTTCAGCATCGTGATGTTGTTGCCCTTACCGTGAGCGATACTGCCCGTCGCCCATTCCCCTACTCCGTCCATCGTGAGGATCGCCGCATCGTCAAAGGGCGAGGGAAAGAAGGCGCTCGCAGCGTGGGACTCATGGTGCTCGGTAAATACGAAGCGGCCCTTGTACTTGCCTTCCAGACCGCGGTCGAGTTCGCGCGGTGTGTGCAATTTCTCTTTGAGCCAAAGCGGTAGCCCCATCATGAAGAGCTTGAAGCCGCTGGGGGCGCATGCGAGGTAGGTCTCGAGGATGCGATCGAACTTGAGCAGCGGCTTGTCGTAAAAGGTTACGAGATCGAGTTCTTCGCGGCTAATGCCGCCTTCAGCCAGGCAGTAGTCGATCGCGTGCTTGGGAAAACGGTAGTCGTGCTTTTTGCGCGTAAATCGCTCTTCTTGGGCTGCGGCGACGATCACCCCATCGCGCACAAGACAAGCGGCACTGTCGTGGTAATAAGCCGAAATTCCCAGAATGTTCATTCCGCTCTCTAACCTCAATGCGTGGTACAGGTAATACGCTGTGCGCCCAGTAAGTAGCCACCGGCTCCCATTAAGGGTCAGATATAGTGAGCAAACGCGGCGCGATTCACAATACCTCACATCGGTGCAACACTTCTTGAGTGAAGGGGAATCCATCGATGTGCGGTCGCGAGGCGAACAAGTTCACCTGCACAGTGCCACCGACGCGAACCCGCTAGCCAGTGCAAATGGTGGAATGAGACTGGCTAAGGAGGCTCGCCCCCTCAGCCACACGCACAAACGGTCCGCATAGCGGCACCGCGCTCGCATGTGCAGCTTAGCCTTTGCCTTCGAGACCAAATTTCCAAATCCCGGAGCGGAAGTCGTCGGCTTTTCCCACCAAAGATGAACGTTCAACGTTTTCGCCAAATCGTGGAAAGTAGGGACGCTTAACGAGCTTCCACGCAACACCAGCCGGCAACTCGACAAAAAGAGTCTTGCCACCCGGCAGCCTAATCTCGAGCCGATGCGCCGACTGCGCGACCGCGCCCGTCTTTTTTGCCGCAACCAGTCGCGGAGCAAGGCCCGGTGCCAGAGGCAACGTGAACTCGATCGGGGTGGTAGTCCCCTCAATCGAATCTTCAATCTCGATGCCCGTCGCGACTCGACGGAACGATCTACGGTGCTGGGTCCCGCGCTTCGACCAAGTTGTACATGCGAGTTCAACACGATCGCCGCTCACATGGTGAGCAACAACCTTCGCCCGGCCCCCGACGCGGTGGGCAGCCCAGACTTCGGACTGCTCGCAATCATCGATGCGGACCGTCGCATGGGACGCAGTCTCACGACTGATGTCCCGCAAAATCCCCGGAATGTATTCGCTGACGCCGGTGTCTGTCACAACGCGGTCTTCGCCAACTGAAAGTTCAAAAGACAACGCGTCGCAGTGGGCATGCCCGGGTTGGTAAGCCGGCAGGGGCTCCTTCGCCGTCGCAATCAATACGAGTTCCCCGACCTCCATGCGATAAATGCCAGCATCACCGAGCACCGTGGGCTGACTCGGACCAACGGGCACAACGCCAAGATCCTTCGCGTAGGCTTCGAGTGCTGCGGGTGGGTGGGCAATGTCAAACGCGGCGTCACCAAACAGCGCGATCTCACCGTCCGGGTGCGTCCACACGCGATGGGCGCCCAACATGCGCGCCGTCGCATCTTCAAGTGTTGCCAACAACGATGCCGATGCGCGGCCATCCGATGCGCGTGCCAAATTCAACAGGTCAAGCAAGTTCTCGAGCAGCAGCGCGTGGTACATGGGGCTACGTTCAATGTGTGCGCCGTCGGGGAGCACTTGAAGAGCGATCTCTCTTTTCAGGTCGGACTCGAGGGCCAGCCAAGCGTCGGCTTTCGCATCGTCGAACAACAGGCCCGCGAATACCACGCTCAAAATATTGGAGAGCAAGTGATTTGCCTGCAACCGCGTCTCGAGGGTGCCAGCCAGGGTTTGCGCCTGGTCGGCGAGTGAGGCGTGGATACGCGCCCTTTGCGTGTCGTCCAGCTCGAGCGCACCTTGCGTCAACAACAACTTGCCCCACGAGAGAATGCGCAATGAAATCGGATGCGGGGCCCAGCCTGGCCCTTCGTGGCAGCGCTCGATCCAATCATCGATCAAGCGCCATCGCGCGCCGGGCACGACAAAGCGCCCTCGCGCGTAGTCAAACTGATGGAGATGAAATGACCAAAGAGGGCCTTCGCCTTGAAACTCCCAATCGACTTCATCGCGAAATTGATAGTGCCGGGACAACAACTTAAACCCCAGCCCCCCATCGTAGTAGGCATGTGCGGGGGCTGGCAGGAAAGGCACCGCGGCATGCTCGACCGAACGAGTCGGCTGGCCGCCGTCACCCGCAGCCACTCGCGCTTCGCCGCCAAAGAGATGAACGATCTGCGCGACAATTTGCACTGGGCGCAGGTGACGCACCGTGCGCAGGATTCGGCCTAGATGAGAGAGCTTCACGAGTTGTCGCCGTCCTTCAGGGCCAACACCCTCGTATAGATGTGTTTGCGCGGGATGGTCGTCTCCGACGCAATCTGTGCCGCAATTTCACGCGGGCGCTTCCCTTCGGCCAAGAGCTCGAGAAGTTTCGCGTCGAGTTCGGCGTCGCTCAAGATCACTTGGCCGGGTGCCAGCTCTTCGCGGTCGTTCCCACCTTCGACGACCAAGGTGAATTCGCCGCGTGCAGCCTCTTCGAAGTGTGTGGCCAACTCGCCAAACGAGCCCCGGACGACTTCTTCGTGACGTTTAGTTAACTCTCGGGCAGCGCATCCCCGTCGCGACGGAAAGCGTAACTCGAGCTCTAGCAGTGTTGTGTGAACGCGACGTGGCGACTCGAAAATAACAAGGGTCTCGGGGCGCGCGAGATAAGACGACAACAACGTTTCGCGTGGCCCTTTTTGTCTTGGTAGAAAACCCAGAAATGTAAACGGTGTCGCGGAAAAGCCCGACACGGTAAGTGCACTTAAGACCGCCGAAGCACCCGGGATGGGTTCTACCCGATGCCCGTCTTCAATGACTGCGGCAACCAATCGGCTCCCGGGGTCCGAAACAAGAGGAGTTCCGGCGTCGGAGACCAGCGCGAGTTCGCGCCCCTCGCGCAACAACTCCAACACGCCTTCGATACGTGACGCTTCGTTGTGTTCATGCAACGACACCAACTTGGTTTTGATGTCGTAGTGCTGGAGCAAAATCTGGGTTCGCCGCGTGTCTTCCGCGAAAATCCGATCGGCTTCGGCAAGGATGCGAATCGCCCGATGAGACGTGTCCTCGAGATTGCCAATCGGTGTCGCCACAACCCGCAAGATTCCCATCCGCTATATTCCGCCACCCCGGTCCCGGGGATATACTCGATTGACTAAAAAGTTTGAACCCGGCTCTCGTGGCCAGCTCCAGAACGAATCGAAATCCGCAGCGACCCGAGCGAGCTCTGCGAAAAAGCCCGAAGCTCCGGGCCCCCAATCAAAAGACAAGCGTCGCGCGCTTGGGGCTGAAGGGGAGCAGCGTGCCGCATCCTTTCTGGCGCGCCGAGGGTATCGCATCGTCGGGCGAAACGTCCGCTACGGCGGTGTTGAGATCGACTTGATTGTCCGGCGCGGCTTGCTCGTAGCCTTTGTCGAGGTCAAGACCCGCACAAGCCTTCGCTACGGACGCCCCGAATGCGCCGTCGACCGCGGTAAACAGGCGCGTATTGTTCGCGCTGCCCATGCGTGGTTGAGCGAGCATCGCGGCTTCGTGCAAAAAGTACGCTTCGACGTGATCGCGTGTCATGCGCCCGGCTACGCGAGTCAAGGCGAATGGCAGATCGAACACATTGTCGCCGCGTTTGATGCCGGAGACTGAAGCTTTGCGGGCCGACGAATGCGCGTGTACAGCAGGGGCAGGAGGACTCAACAACGGTTCGCACGCGGGCACACAGGTTGCTGCTGGACCACGCGGGATGCGGGAGTCAGGTCGAACAAATCTGCCGTGCTCACTTTCAGAGGAGCATCGTTTGGCTGCAATCACTCGCAACGAATCATCAGCCAATCATGCACGGATCATCAAAACGTGGGCAGATCGCGGAAGGTCGAAGCCGATCGTCAGCCGACAAGAAGTCGGCTGACGACCCGGTCACGAACTATTCCTTCGCGGCGGCCTTGGCTGCGACGCGCGCTGCCTTTGCCTTCTTACCGCGCTTCTTCTTCACTACCGCACCAATCTCACCCGAAGCGACGGCTGCGCGTCGGTCTTCTTCCTCAGGAGAAATGAGGTGGGAGACGTCGCGAACCTTGGAGTGAAGGCGAGCCTTCTTACCGGTGAGGTCGCGTAGGTAGTACAGGCGTGAGCGGCGCACGTAGCCGCGGCTCATGATCTCAAGCTTCGTCACCAACGGCGACTGAACCGGAAAAATTCGCTCGACGCCGACGCCGTTTGAAATCTTGCGCACGGTAAAGGTCTCGCCGCTGCTGCCACCACGTCGTCGCAGGCAAATCCCTTCGAAGACCTGGATGCGCTCTTTGTCACCTTCGCGAACCTTGACGTGGACCTTGACCTGGTCGCCAACGCGGAAGGGAGGAAGATCTCGGCGAAGCGAGTCCTTTTCGATGAAATCGAGGCGGTTCATGATGTTTCCTTTTCTGAAGTTCTCTCAGCTTCATCCCAGCTTGGGCAGCCGCTGAAACTGTCGATCAAATTCTGGGTTTTGCTCTTCGCGCGCAAACTGTACTGGGTTTACGCGTTCTACTTATTTTGTCTCGCCGCGAAGCTTGTCCGTTTGCCCCGAAAGCAAATCGGGACGTCTTCGCCTAGTAACTTCTGTTGCGTGGTCTTCCCGCCAGCGTTTGATCACCGCGTGGTTTCCTGAAAGCAATTCTTCAGGCACGATTCGGCCGCGAAATTCCGGCGGACGAGTGTACTGCGGTCCTTCAAGAATATCTTGTGCAAAAGACTCCTGAACTACGGAATCTGCATTTCCCAAGAGACCGGGGAGCAAGCGGACCATGCCCTCGATCAGCACCATCGCCGGGATTTCGCCACCGCAGAGCACGTAATCACCGACCGAGACCTCTTCGTCGATCGCTAGGTCGATGGCTCGCTGATCGACTCCCTCATAGCGGCCGCAGACGAAAACCCACTTGGAATGCTCTGAAACGGCCTCGGAGAGCCATTTTTGGTCGAGCGGTCGGCCTTGAGGAGAGAGTAAAACGACCCGCGCGGGGCGCTCGTCGCCCTTGGGTCCGGCCAGAGATTCAATTCCCTCGACCAGAGGTTCGGGCTTGAGAAGCATCCCAGGGCCACCCCCGTAGGGACTGTCGTCTACCGTTCGATGGCGATCAGTGGTCCATTGGCGCAAATCATGGGCCTCGATCCGCGCGAGACCGCGCTCGCGTGACATGCCGATGAACGACTCCGCGAGGAAATTTTCGAACAAGCCGGGAAAGATCGTGAGAATGTCGATCTCAAGAGGTGTCGGAGCGGACATTTCAGGCTTCCGGATCGGACTTGGGAGCGCTGTCGTCTTGGCTGGCTTCGTCAGCTTCGTCGCCCGATCCAAGATCGAGAAGCCCGGGCAGTGCCGTTACCACGATTCGCCGCGCTTCAAGGTCGATCTCGTGAGCGAGCTCGCGGGCCGTTGGCACGAGGTTCTGGCGACCGTTTTCGTCCTTCACGACGAGTACGTCGTGGGCGCCGGTTTCCCAGATCTCTCGCACTGTGCCTACCAACTCACCTGTCTCCGTTTCGACGCGACAGCCAACCAGCTGATGCCAGTAGAACTCGTCGGCGGCCAATGGCTCCAGTGCGGCCACATTGCCGAGCACGAGCTGGCCCTTCAGTGCGTGTGCGGCATCGCGATCTCGAATGCCTTCAATGCCAAGACGCGCTTCCTTGGCACGACCAGTGCCGCCATAGTGAACCTTGTAGGCCTTGGCGTGCGGGTCGTCGCGGCTTTCGCCGAGCCAGACTTCTTCGCAATTGAACAAATTGCCAGGACCGTCGCCGAAGATACGTACGCGCACTTGTCCCGCGAGGCCATGGGCCCCAACGACACGGCCTAACTCCACTCGCGTGGGCTCGGCTGTGGGCTCTTTAGAAGATTGCATGATGAGTCGTTTGCACGGATGCGGTCTGCTCGTGCAAAGGTCGGTTGCGTTGCAACCGCTGAATGCAGTCGGTGGGTCGAGAGGAACGCCCCGAGACTGAGGAACGCACTAAACTAAAATGCACTAAACAGACAGGAAGACGCACTGACGAAGCTAGAAGGCAGGTAACCTAGCCTCCTGAACCTCATCAATCGACGATTTCCAGCCGGCAGTCCGGCCCCGTGTTCGAAGCGGTCAAGATGGCGCGCATGCTCTTGGCGATCCGCCCTTGCCTACCGATCACGCGACCGCGATCGGATTCATTGGTCTCGAGCTCAAGCAGGCTACCGCCTTCGCAAGGCGTAACCTTCACGTCGCCAGCTTCGTTGACGATGCCCTTGGCGATGAACTCCACCAGAGCTGCAGCAGCTTTGCCACCGTCTTCCACGGTTATGCGCCCCCGGCTGCGGCTGTGGCAGCGTCGCGGCGTGCACGGCCAACGAGAGACTTCACCGTGGGACTCATCTGCGCGCCCTTGGCGAGCCATGCGTCGACGGAATCCGTCTTCATCGTGATCGGTGCATGGGGCAGGTTCGGGTCGTAGGTGCCGATGAATTCGAGCGGTCGACCACTGCGCTTCTCGCGCTCGTCGATCGCAATGATGCGGTAAAAGGGATGCTTCTTGGCGCCCATACGTTGCAGCCGGAGTTTCACCATCGTAGACGGTCCTTTGCGTTCGTTAGTTGGATCGCTCAGCTCAAGGGCTCTCGCGCTACTTGCGAGCGGGAGAACAACGAAAGAGTGATCTGTGGAATTGCTTGTTGCGGATAGCGTGAGAATTCATCGTGAATGTCTCACGCGCGCGGCCCGGATCCATTCGCGGCACCGCCTCTAAAGGGTCGCCGAATCTAGGGAAACTAGGGCTCGGGGTCAACCGCGCCTCAAATTGCGCTAGAGCCCCAAGCGCTGCTTCTCTTTTTTGTCCGAGC
>JBLHOB010000050.1:0-10583 GCA_047619425.1 Myxococcota bacterium | reverse complement strand
CCCTTCTTGCCCGGCAACCCGACAGACGGCGAAGGTGCGGTCGCGGCGGCACCCTATGGCAGCCCGAGCGTATTGCCCATCAGTTGGGTCTACATCGCATTGATGGGTGCAGATGGGCTCAAGGCAGCGACCCAGATCGCGATCCTCAACGCGAACTACATGGCCAAACGTCTGGCAGGTGAATACGAGGTCCTGTTTCGCGGTCCGGGCGGACTTGTCGCCCACGAGTTCATTATCGACTGCCGCCAATTTGAGTCGAGTTGCGGAGTTGTCGTTGAAGACATTGCCAAACGACTCATGGACTACGGCTTCCACGCACCGACGATGAGCTTCCCAGTTGCCGGCACCTTGATGATCGAACCGACCGAGAGCGAGTCGCGCAGCGAACTCGATCGACTATGCGACGCGTTGATTGAGATTCGAGGTGAAATTCGCGCCATCGAAAGCGGTGCCCTCGACCGCACCGACAACCCGCTCAAGAACGCTCCCCATACGGCACTGGAAGTCACTGGCGATGATTGGAAGCACGCGTACTCGCGCCAGTTGGCCGCGTATCCGGCACCGTGGTCGCTTGAGTTCAAGTACTGGCCGCCGGTAGGACGCGTCGACAATGCATGGGGCGACCGCAATCTGGTCTGCACCCATCAATCGGAAAGCGATGAGGCGAAAGGATAGTGCGCCTTACCCTTTGAAGGTGCTTTGAAGGTGCTTTGAGGGTGCCTTAAATAAAGGCGTCTCGAAGACCCTTCGAACACGCGCTTCGCGAGCCGTCCTCGAAGCTGGCGAAGCTGCTACCGACTAGACTTCTTCTTCTTCGTCGTCATCGGAGTCAACCGGGAAGCCGTAGCCTGCGAGGTCATCCGCGGTAGCGACCTTGGGTTCGACTTTCACGTCGACGGCTGCAACAGACGGACCCGGACCCATCTCTTTACGGATTCGCAGCTCTTCTCGCTTGAGCGCTGCCTTTTCGGCCTTCTTGACCTCTCGAAGTCGCTTCAGAACACCTGTCTTGCTCTTCTTGGCCATTGGAGCTTCCTCTTGATCGCCGGCGCGGGCGAAGGGGTCGTTTGCTGTGGGAGTCTTGGATTCCGCGCTTTTCGTGCGTCAATTTCTGTGGGTAGATTTTCAGTGGGTCGTGTACGCCGACTGCGCTCTTCGCCAGCAATGCGATCGAGCGGAGTCTCGGCTGGCCAAGTAGCCACTTGCTTGGGCCCACTAGCCAACGGCGCGGGAGTCTACTTGCAAGGAGCACTCTGCGCAGCCCATGGCGCACGAATGGAGCAAATACGCCTCATCTCGAATTCAGGCTGCTGAGAGGCTCCGAACGGATGAATCTCGCGCGACTCTACGCGGCAATTCTGAGCGTACATTGGACGGCAATCTTGGGTGTGCCCTGAGGACGGGCATGTGCCGCAGACGACTAAGCGCGCTTGAGCGACCGCTCGATCAATCGATACGCCACGGTAGCTACCGGAATCTTCTGCTTCTTCGCCAGCGCGTTGAGCTTCGTGAGTTCGGTGTCCGTGAACATCACAGCAACGCGGTTTTTGCGCGAGTTGGGAGAGGGGCCCGAACCACTGCCCTTGGGCCGTCCCGCGCCGGGCCGTTGACCACCCCATGACGCCTTCTTCTTCGCTTTCGCCTTCCCCGCAGATTTCCGGGCGGTTCCAGTTGCTCGCTTCGTCTTTGTCTTCGACTTTTTTCGTGCGGCCATTTTCTTCCCCTAAACAAGGCGCGATACTGGGCGGTGTAAGCGAAACCTTGACCCCATTGGTTCCCGGTCAATACAGTCGTCGTCCTTTTCGGCTTTCGTAACAATAGGGACTTGCAGCCATTTTTCGGCGGAGAAGCCCTGAGAAGCTCTGAGCACAGGACATGGCTGTGACGATGAGTACAGCGAATGGGTTCGCGATTTCCGCACGCCTTGCCCCATTCAAGTGCCCTACGCACGGCCAGGATCAGCTCTCGTCCCGAGAAACCCGACCTCGTCCTCGTTTCACCTGGCTGCGAATCAGCTTCGTTTTTTTTACTCTGAATTTTGAGGAGCGACTGGGACGGGTCGCATGCCGCACGCTCTTCTCGGTCAACGCTTCGGCCACCAGCTCGGCCATGCGCTCGCGCGCCTGCTCGCGATTGCGAGTCCGACTGCGCGAACCTTCGGCGTGAACGATGAGATCGCCGTCGAGTGTTAGGCGCACCCGAAGCTTCGCAAACAGGCGCGAGCGGTAGCGATCCGCCAGCACTGCGCTCGTGCGAATATTCCATCGCAAGGTCACCCGGGTGTTGGTTTTGTTTACGTGTTGGCCGCCGGGACCGCTCGAGCGACTCGCCGCCTCCTGAAGCTCAGCTTCTGGAATTGTGAAATAGGGAGCAATCTCCAGATTTCCGTCGTCTTTGTTGCCCACACACTCCACCGCACCCAAT
Source organism: Myxococcota bacterium (assembly GCA_047619425.1). Taxonomy (GTDB): domain Bacteria; phylum Myxococcota_A; class UBA9160; order UBA9160; family UBA4427; genus DUBZ01. Next base: position 8,159 of record JBLHOB010000050.1, on the reverse strand, counting down.
CATGCGAAAGGGCTCCATTGCACCCGACAGCGCGCCCAGATGAACGTGTACTGCCCCCTCGGGCTTCTCACCAAAAAAGCTGAGCCACCCTTCAGAACAATCTCAGTTATACCGATTCCATCACTGCAAGAAACGATTGCGTAGGCGTTTCCTATTCCAGCTGAGGGCCAAGTGAATCCGGACAATTCTGAAGCGAAGATATTACTGCTTCATGACGACGAGTTGCGGGACGTTCGCAGCCTCCTCGCAAGCCTATCGATCGCGTTTGTCGAGCGTAACGGTGATCCAACCGACGTCGATAAGCGCACGGCGTGGGACCTCATTATCGCGTCTCAAAAGCGCGTAAGCTGCTTTGAGGACAACGAACAAGCTCAAAAGACCCGTCGAATTGCCGTCGTCGAGAGCGACTCGCGAACGCTTCGCTCAATGCTCAAGCGCCTGGGAGTCGACTACGTAGTCGCACGACCCGTGCACGCCGCAGCGCTTCGCCTACTCGTACTTCACTGCGTCTATCAGGGCCCCGAACGACGGCGTCTTTCCCGCGTGAGCGTCGGCGCCAAGATTCAACAACGCTCGGGCTTGATGAAGCACGACGCCATCCTGGCGGACATTTCGCTGCACGGCTGTCGGCTCGTTTGTGACCGTCCCGTCAAAGCCGGCTCAAAGATGAAACTCTTTTTTCCGCCCGAGATGGGCTCCGGCAGGGGTTTTGTGCTGACCGCTCGCGTGCTGCGCACAGCGCCGGCCACGCCGCCCACCACGGGACATATTGTCGCCGGCGCCTTCCAAAACCTGAAACCCGCCCAGGGTCAACGACTGCGACGGGTGTTTGAAAGCTACAAGAACGGCCCCGCGAAACTGATGGGACCCGATGCCGATTTGATGGGCCAGTCCCAAGCCGAAACCGAGACAAAGCCCTCCGAGCGACGTGCACAACCGCGCATGGAGTACGAAAAGCACATCGTCACGGTGAACGAAGATGCGACTCGAGTCTTGCTCTGCCGCGACATTTCGATCGGTGGGATGCGCGTCGAACCCAACGAGACCTTGGTTCCAGGCGATGACATGCTGGTTGCGGTGCACATCCGCTCTCGGTCGGAACCCCTGGTCGTAAACGCTCGTGTGGCCCGCGACGACGGCAAAGAAGGCCTCGTTCTGGTGTTCCACGATCTTTCCAAAGATAGCGAAGAGTATCTGGAGAAGATGGTCAACCTGCTGCCGATGCTCGGAGTCAAAGACGCCTCGGACGACGAAAATGGGCCGGGCTTAATCATCTCCGAGATCGTCGAACGACGCGCGAGCTAACCCACCAGACCGGCACACAACGCACATCTAAGCCCAGCTCTGCCATTCGCGAATTCACCCCGCCAGGCAAATCCCACTGCGACTGCAGCTGGCAAGAGGCAGGCCTTTGGCGCCCTGCGTCTCTCATTTTTTTTGAGCGCTAGGCCGATGAACTCCCATTCGCGACCAGTCCAATGCACTGGCGACGCGTGCCGAATTCAACTCGCGCCCACAAGAAAGTGCGGACGCGAACCGTCCCCCGCAGAACTACCTTACGGGCGGCAAGTCGGGAGGCCAAGCATGCACAACTCTCCTACAGCCCATCGAACCTTTCACTCAGCCCTGGCTGCAATTGCGCTGTTCGCGTTTGGCTGCGCGACTGGCAGCTCGCCGCGCGACACCATGCCGAACGAGTTCGCAGGAGCGCCGGACTGGGTGATCCATGGATGCCGTAGCTACGCCGGCGAGCCCACACCCGCGAAGCTTTGCGGCGTCGGAGCGTTTAAGGGCAGCAACAACATCTTGCTTACTCGCACCGCCGCCATGGCGCGCGGTCGCACGGAAATCGCCCGTCGCCTCGGCATCGCAGTTCGCTCAAGCTTAAAGGACTACCAAGCCACAACAACCGACGGCGCCGACTTCGGTGGAGCCGTCTCCCACGAGCAGCACGTTGCCGACGTGAGCAAGCAGATTACGGACATTTCACTTACGGGTGCCGAGATTCAGGGCACCTGGCTTTCGAACTCCGGCACGTACTACGCGCTGATGGTCCTTGACGTTGAAAAGTTGGAAGAGTCCATGAGCGGGATGCGGCGACTCTCCGACGAAATTCGCAAGGCCATCATCGAGCGCGCCAAAGCCGCATTCGCAGATCTCGACGATCAGTAGGCGCGTGCTGGGGCAGGGCGGAAACGGAGTCGCCCTGCGATTTGCGCCCATGAGCGCCGCGATCAAAAAAACGAACCGCACAGTGTGCAGCATGGGGCTCTTCGTTTCCGGAAGCGTTCGAAGCCCCAGCTTGCAGGGTCGAGCGCGAAACCACATGCTTGCTTCACCGCATCAAGTGTCCCGGGTGAAGGAGAGTTCCACATGAATTGGCTTGCAACGGTTTTGATCACCGCAATGGTCGCGCTCACAATAGGCTGCAACGACGACGGTGGTGACGTAAACAGCTGCAGCTACCGGTGTTTTGAGCTTGAGCTGTCCGACTCGGTAAGCGTCGACGACGAGCAGGAGTGCCAGAACCTCTGCGTCGACAACTGCGCAGAGCTGATGCGTGAATGCATCGAATTCTCGGCCGACTGACGCTACCCGCACTGCAATCGCCCTTCGTGTTGAAGTCAAAGATCAACACCACAGACGGTGCGGATTCTCGATGCACATTGACAGCCGAGAACGCTTCGACTCCAGCGTGCCCTGCACCTAGCAATAGGCTGAGTGCAAGCAGCGCTAAGGGCAGTCAATCAATAGGTAATTCGGCGCTTGTCTAACTTGTGTAGTCGGCGTGTCGATTCGCCACCACCTCGCCTAGAGGCACACGGCACCCAGCAGGAGCCATCGAGCAGCCCCGGGGAAATTTCAGGTCACAATCTCCCCCCGCTCATTGTCGATTCGCGACCAGCCGATAAGAAAATTCTACGATTGCTGTAATCGCCGTATCGCCCCAACGCATCTTGGGGTCGTACGCCTGGAAACTAAATCAAATGTCTACTGAGCGAATTCAAATCATGATCGACGCCGACGGGTTGGCGGCGCAAATTGTCGTGCTCGCGGGCGACCCCCTAGCTGCTAGTGACTTGACCGCGACCCTCAAAAACGCCGGAATTGAGTTTGGACTCGATCAAGCGGTCTTCGACACCGTCGTGGCCGATCTCGACGATGAAAACTTCACCTTGAAGGCAATGCAAATTGCCGAGGGCAAACCGGCAAACCACGGCGTTGATGCCGTGGTCAACTTGAAATTTACTCCCGGCGTAAAGCCCGGCATCCTGCGCGACGACGGCAGCCTCGATCTTCTCAACCGGGGACTTCTGACTTGTGTTGAAGAGGGAGACCTCGTCGCAATCGAGGTAAGCGCAACGCTAGGAGAACCCGGCACCCAGGTAACCGGCGATGAAATCCCTGCGACACCGGGCAAAGAGGCGACGCTCGGTTTGGGCGATGGCGTGGTCAAGCTCGACGGTGGCCGCATCGAAGCCGCCCGCAGCGGTGCCATTCAATATCGCCCGAACAAGCAGCTTGATGTTCTCGACCACTACCAACACACGGGCGATGTCGACATCCGGTCGGGCCACATCGAAACCAAAGGCAGCGTCACCATCACCGGAGCGGTAAACGCCAATTTCCAGGTGAAAGCGCGGGGTGACGTCGAAATAAAGGGCGCTGTATTTGGGGGGCTAGTACGCGCCAAGGGATCCGTGCAGATTGGTGGCGCAATCAGTGCCGGAGAGAGTGGACGCGTGACTGCCGGGGGCGACCTTCGAGGCCATCACGCACAAGAGGCCAAGCTCCGCTGCGCGGGGGCGGTGTCACTGGTGAGCGACTGTGTCGGAACCACCGTGCGGTGCAGGGAGCTTCACGTTGGGCGACGACTCCTCGGAGGCAAGATATCTGCTGAGATACTTATCGTCGCTTCCGAAGCGGGCTCTGCGAGTGGAGGCGGAACCATCTTGTGCGTCGCCGAACCGTACGAAGAACCGGCCAAAGCGGCCGTCCAGAGAAAGCCAAAAGCGAATCTCTCACGGCGAAGCGCCACCGGAGAAAGCAAACAGAATTCACGCGGTATCGGGAGCAAGCGCGCGCGCGCCGGCGTGGCCGAACAGCGCGAAGCCGCAACGCTTCAAAAGACGCGCATCGAAAAGCGTGCGAAACTGCTCGAGACCGCCCGCATTGACATCGCAGGCGCAGTCAATACAGGCGTTCAACTTCACTTCGGTAGCCGGCGGCTGTCGATCGAATCGCCCCGCGAAGCAATGCGATTCACATTCAACTCCAAAACCAAAACCATAACGTCGACGGAGCTTAAAGAATGACGTACGAAATGTTGACTGCCCGGGATTTGATGAGCACCGATGTTGAGTCGTGCGACTCGGAGTGGACGTTAATCCGCGCACTCAAGCACATGATCAAGCTGCACATTCACTGCCTGCTAGTGCATTCAGTACTGCCCTCTCGCAGCATGGGCATCATCTCGATCAAGGACATCGTGCAACTTCTCGGAGATGCCGGCCCAGACATCCTCGACGAACTCGTAGTCAGCGAAGCCATGACCGCACCCTTCGTCAGCTTGCCCGACTACATGAGCATCCCGGACTGCGTCAACTTGATGCGCATGACGGGCGTCCGCACGGCACCAGTGATGGCCGGAAGCGAACTCGTCGGTTTATTGAGCTTTACCGACGTCTTGTGTTGGATCGCCGAGAACCATTAGCTCTTGCCTGAACGGCCTCGTGAGAGGCGCGCTTCTGTGCGAGCCCAGCTCTCTCAGTGGCTCGCGGCGGGGATCTCGTCGCGTCCTGCGAGGGCGGCGAGGGCCGCGGTAACCGTGGGGTCAAACTGGGTGCCGGCGTGATCAATGATCTCGTCGACAGCAGCCTCGTTGGTCATTGCCATGCGATGTGCGCCCGGACGAATTAATGCGTCATAGCAATCGGCCACGGCGATGATGCGCGACTCGAGCGGAATATCCTCGCCAGCGCGCGCTTCGGGATAACCCGACCCGTCGAACCATTCGTGGTGGTGCAACACAATCGGCGCAACGTCTTCCCACAGTCGAATGCGAGACAGCATGCGAGATGCGGTCTGAGGATGTTTTTGAAAGTGCCCCGGAGAGCGTTGATGCGCGCGGTCGACTTTGAGCATCCCGATATCGTGGAGCAATGCGGCAAAGTGCAGATTCTGCATGCGCACTTCGGCGAGACCCACTTCCCGCGCCAGGCGGTTGCTGAGTTGGGCCACCGCCATCGCGTGGCCTTTGCGACCGTCGATGTGTGTATCCATTGCCGCGACGAGCAGGTCGGTGATGTGCGCAAAGAAATTGCGCTGTGCGTCCTGCAGGCTGACGTTTCGAAGCGCAACCGTCGTCAACGTTGAAAGCGTCATCAACGCGTCTTGTTCAACTGCAGGGAAGAGACCGTCCGGCGTTGTCGCGTTGAGTACAACCACCGCACCCGTACCGCCATCGTCTGTAATAAGCGGGAAGGCGAGAGCGGTCGTCAAACCACTGGCACCCTTGATCGCGCTGCCACTCAACAAAGTCGCGGTGCGATTGGCAACACTGTTTTCGACAAGCTCTGCAATCAAGTCTTCGTGATCGAGATAGAGTTGCCCGGAGTTGTCGCCACTGGACACCATGATCTCAAGTGGCTTCTCGGGCCGAGGGCGCATCAGGATCAACGAAACTTCGGCACTCGTAAGCTCGCGCGCGCAGGCCGCTGAAACTTCGGCAACAGCTTGAACATGCAGAGACGTCGAAAGATCCTTTGACGCAGACAAGATCCCTTTGAGGCGGGCGTTGTCGGATCGCATGCGCTCAACTGCATTGGTTGCAAGGCGACGCAAGGCAAAGAATGCGGCGAGATTCAGAACCGAAACTCCCGTCATGGCTCCTAACATTGCACGGGTCATGTCGTTGTCCCTGGCCAACGCCGGAAACACGTACATATGCATGACCGCGCCAAGGGCCATAAGGGGTACAATGCCGCCTAGGAAGTAGGTCACTAAAATGGCGCGGTCGAGTTCCTGCGCGAATATCGACCTGCTGCTGGTCTTCGTTTCCATTGTCCTCACCGTGTTTCTCAAAGGAATTACAGAACCCCTATTCGACCGCGCGCAACAATCGCTGGAGGGGCTTTGAGTCAACTCAGAAATTCCACCTATCCACGAATTCTGCAGACGTAGCGACCGGCTTTTGAACCCCATTCGAGTACCCACCCACGAACCAAAATCCAATATTTGTGCAGGCTTTCACGGTTGATCCAAAGACGCTTCCAACTGCGAAGCACCGACAACGCGCGCAACGCGACTCACGCCCGTCTGCCCCGATTTAGACCTTTGCTAGTTTGCACCAACCCACCGCAACCGCGGGCAACGAGGAACCACAGTGCTTATCAAAACCAAGCCCTCCCTTTCTGAAAACGAAGTAACCCCTCGAGCGCTCTTTGAGGGCCGCCGTCGGTTTCTCAAGGTGGGTGGCACCGCGATGGCGGGTGGGCTGCTTGCAGCCGGTTGCTTCGGCAACGAAAAGGCCGAGGCAAAGGACGCGGGCAGCAATGCCACGCCGCTCAGAAAGCTCGACTTTGAAAAGCCTGTCGGTCCGGGGATGCGCGCGAGTGACGAACTCACTCTCCACAAGGACGCCACCCGCTATAACAACTTCTACGAGTTCGGAACTGACAAATCCGATCCGTCCCGCAACTCGGGAAGTCTCATCACCGACCCGTGGTCGGTCACGGTCGAAGGCGAAGTCGCAAAGCCCGGCCGGGTCCCCCTTGAGACGCTGCTCGGCAGCAACACACTCGAAGAGCGTATCTACCGCATGCGCTGTGTCGAAGCGTGGTCGATGGTAATTCCGTGGGTCGGCATTCCACTGGCTGCAATTCTCAAGCAGTTCGAACCGACCTCAAAAGCAAAGTACGTAGCCTTTGAAACCCTGTACGACCCCGAGCAGATGCCGGGACAACGGCGCAGCGTGCTCGAGTGGCCCTACCGCGAAGGCCTGCGTATCGACGAGGCAATGCACCCTCTCACCATTCTAGCTGTCGGGATGTATGGCGAATCGCTGCCCAACCAGAACGGTGCACCGCTGCGTCTCGTCGTACCGTGGAAGTACGGGTTCAAGGGCGTGAAGTCCATCGTCAAGATTCGCTTGCAAGAAAGCGAACCCCCGACGAGTTGGAACATGAGTGCTGCGCGGGAGTACGGGTTCTACGCCAACGTAAACCCGGAGGTCAGTCATCCGCGTTGGAGTCAAGCGCGTGAAAGGCGAATCGGCTCGTTCGGCAAACAGAAGACCCTGCCCTTCAATGGCTACGCGGATGAAGTGGCATCGCTATATAACGGCATGGATCTGCGAAAGCATTTCTAACAATGGCATCGCGCAAGCCCGGTGGCAGTTTGGCACAGCGCATCTCGCGGTTCGCGGTGCCCACGCTCGCCCTCGCCCCACTTATTGGCCTCGCGATCGGGTTCTACCTCGACAAACTCGGCGCCGACCCCATCGAAAAGATCACTCTCGAGACGGGAGGGTGGGCGCTGCGGATGTTGCTTGCAACGCTCGCAGTATCGCCCCTGCGGCGCGCCAGCGGTTGGAACTGGCTCGCACCCCATCGCCGAACCCTGGGCCTCGCGTCGTTCGCCTACGCGCTGGCGCACTTTGCGACCTACTTGGTTTTCGACTTGGGCTTTGACTTCGCGTTCTTGAGCGAAGACATCCTCGAGCGGCCCTATATCACCGTGGGCTTTGCGACCTTCTCAATTCTGCTCGCCCTCGCGCTCACTTCCAGCAAAGCAGCGATCCGCAAACTCAAGAAGCGTTGGGTCACGCTACATCGACTGGTCTATCTCGCGGGAATCGGCGGGGTGGTGCATTTCCTGTGGCTCGTCAAAGCCGACCTGCGCGAGCCCCTGATCTACGGCGCGGTATTGGCGGCGCTGCTCGCAACGCGCGTGCCCTGGCGCAAGCTCACTCGCCAGTAACGTTTGGCTCGCGCTTTTGCCTGAAGGCTCGCACGGCGGAGTCTAATAACGGATCCCTAGACGTCCGGGGAAAAGTAGATCAGCGCCACGTGATCGTTTTCTTTTTCGAGCGCAGCGCGCACCGGAAGATCGAGTTTCAGGACACTCGGTCCAGCTCCCCGCCATGCACCAACCAGACG
>JBLHOB010000049.1:0-10613 GCA_047619425.1 Myxococcota bacterium | reverse complement strand
GAGCGCTTGATCGAGTCGTTCGCGATGTTGGCCGCGCGCATCCAGATCCGCTTGAGCGATGACTTCAGTGACATCAGCGAAGCGCTGCTCAGTGTTCTGTACCCGCATTACTTGTGTCCGGTCCCTTCGATGACGATCGTGCAAGTGACGGGCAACGCCGGGCAATTGCCGCCGAGCGGGCTTACGGTCGAACGCCATGCGCCTCTGTACTCGAAGCTCGTCAAAGGGATTCGGTGTCGCTTCCGCACGGCCTATCCCGTTACGCTTTGGCCGATCGAAGTCGAGAAGCTGGAAATCACAACGACAACGGCGCTTGGCCCCGCGGTGCCAAAGACTGCGAAAGCAGCGCTCAAGATCACATTGAAAGCAAAGGACAAGGCGTCCTTTGAGACGATGAACCTCGATCGCCTCCGCTTTTTTCTCGATGCAGAGAGTGGTGTGTTGCACCGTCTGCACGAACTTTTCTTGCGCGACCCGCAAGGTATTGCGCTTCAGTCCGGCAGTGGTGGCCCGGTTGCGATCCTGCCTCCTGAGAGTGTGAGGCCTGTCGGTTATAGCAAGGACGAAGGCCTGCTCGAATATCCCGACGAGTCGTTTGTCGGATACCGATTGCTGCAGGAGTACTTCGTATTTCCCGAGAAGTTTATGTTTGTCGAGTTGGCAAACCTCGACAAACACAACGTGAGGTTGACGGGCGACAAACTTGAAATTTCTGTGCTGTTGAGCGAGTCGGTCGGCGAGATCGACGTGCGCTTTGAAGCGAGCAACTTGAAGCTCGGTTGTGTGCCCGCGATCAACTTGTTCAAACATCAGACCGACCCGATTCGCATGACCCATGCTTCGATTGAGTATCCGGTTGTGCCCGATGCGCGCGCACTCGACACCTACGAGGTCTATTCGATCTCCGACGTGACGAGCACCGGGGTCGGTACCTCCGAGGGTGTGAGATACGACCCGATCTACCGCATGCGGCACGGCATTCGCGAAGAGCCAGCCGGTGCCTTTTGGAGCCTCGCCCGTCGCCAGTCAAATCGGAAAGGCGACAACGGAACCGACGTCTACATTTCACTAGTCGACGAAAAGTTGAACCCGATGTTGCCGCCGAGCGAAGTGCTGCACATCGAGACTCTTGCCACCAACCGCGACATCCCTTCGCGCCTGGCCTTTGGCGACCCGAATGGCGACTTCGAAGTTGCGGGCTACCCGGCGGTCAAGTCGGTTTGCTGCCTGCGCAGCCCGTCCGCTTCGCTGCCACCACCGGCAGGTGCCAGTGCGCGCTGGCGCATCATTTCACACCTCGCGCTCAATCATTTGTCGCTTACGGGTGACGACGATGGTTCGGAGCGTGCGCTCGATGCGTTGCGAGAAATCTTGAAGCTCTACGATTTCACGGACTCGCCGGTGACGCGGCAGCGCATCTCGGGCCTGACCGGGTTGAAGTCGCGACGAACGGTGCGCCGAGTGGGGAAGGGGCAGGATTCGGGCTTTGCACGCGGGTTGGAAGTCGACCTTACCTTTGACCCGGCGCAGTACACCGGCACCGGTGTCTTTGTTTTCGCCTCAGTACTCGAGGCGTTCCTGGGCCTGTACTGCTCGGTGAATTCTTTCAATCAAACCGTGGCGCGCATCGAGCGTCGCGAAGGAGAACTCAAGCGATGGCCTCCGAGGGCAGGCGAGAAGCAGCTTCTCTGAAGCGGCTCGTGATGGAGCATTCCGGCCGCTTTGAGTTCCTCCAGGCGGTAAGGCTGCTGAAGAAAATTCGACCGGATCGCGATCCGGTTGGCGGGGACTCTGATCCTCGCAACGAAATCGTGCGTTTCAGCACTGATGTGTCACCGGTGTTTCCGATTTCGGACATTCAGGACGCAGTTGAACCCGAAGGCGATGGGCCCATCCGCTTGCAGGTGAACTTCATGGGCGCCGCGACGCCCTCGAGCTTTGGCGCGCTGCCGCGTCGCTACGCAGAAGAGATCCGTCGACTTGCGCGCGACAAGAACACAGCGCTGCGCGACTTTATCGACGTTTTCAACCATCGCATGATCTCGCTCTTCTATCGCGCGAGAGAGAAGAACTTCCCGACTCTCGCTTACGACCGCGGCGGCAACGACAACGCTTTTGAACACGCATTGAGTGGCGTGCTTGGGATCGGGACCCCTGGGCTCTCCGGGCAGCTGAGCCTCGACGACCGCATGATCCTCGGACGCGGCGGCCTAATCGCGAGCCACCCAATTGGCGTCTCAGCGCTGGAAGGCTTGATAAGAAGTGTCTTTGGCCAGCCTGTCGAGATCGAGCAGTTTTGTCCGGCGCAGTATCCGATTGAAGCAGACGACCGCAACGGCCTGGGCTTTGCGAACTCGGTGCTCGGCGAAGACTTGTACCTGGGGAGCGAGATTACGCTGGTGCAGTCGCGCATCCGCATTCGGCTCGGCCCAATGTCGCGGGAAGCGTACGAAGAATTCTTGCCCCACCATTTGGGCTTCCAACGCTTGTCCGACCTCGTGCATCTCGCTGTTGGTGAAGAACTCGATTTCGAAGTTTGTCTCAGCCTTCGCGCTGATGAAGTGCCCACAGTCCGGCTTGGTGTGCCGAGTGAAGACTCGGTTCGCCTGGGCTGGTCCAGCTGGATTGGCAGCGAGGAGCGGACCGAACCCGCTGAAGACGCAACCATCGACCCACGATTCAACCGCGGCGTAGCAAATGAGCAATACGCCGCGCAGTCAATGACGTAACGGAGGCTATATCATGAGCATCGATCTTCGATCTCTAATTGGACGTTTGAGCAACTCGACCCGCCGGGCACTTGAGGGTGCAGCCGGGCTGGCCATGTCCCACACCCACTATGAAGTCGAAGTGGAGCATTGGCTCGAGAAGTTGCTCGAAGAGAGCTCGGGCGACTTGCCCAAAATTTTGCGCGATAGCGACGTCGAGCCCGACCGATTTCTCGGAGACTTGAACCTCGCGCTGAACACCATGAAGACTGGCAACGGACGCCGCCCTGATTTGTCGCAGACGATCGAACAGCTTTCTCGCGAAGCTTGGGTGTTGAGCTCGATTAACTACAACCTCGGCAAGGTTCGCTCAGGTGCAATCTTTCTCGCGGCACTCAACGACAAGGGCCTGCGAAGGCGACTGATTGACGTGCATCGACCGATCGAGAACATCAACGTCGAGGCACTTGAGAAAGACTTCTTGAGCATCGTCGAAGGCTCGGCCGAAGACGGCGAAGTCGGTGCAATCGGTGCGGGCACGACGCAACGCGACCTGGCCCAGCCGGGCACGGCAGGTGCGGGCGGCAAGACGCCCGCTCTCGATCAGTTTACGGTCGACGTCACTGCGCAAGCGCGAGCCGGTGAGATCGATCCGATTCTCGGTCGCGACGCTGAGATTCGTCAGATCATCGACATCTTGTCTCGCCGCAAGCAGAACAACCCGATCCTCACCGGTGAGGCGGGCGTCGGCAAGACGGCAGTGGTCGAGGGCTTCGCGCTCAAGATCGTGGCAGGAGAGGTCCCTGACACACTCTTGAATGTCTCGCTTCGAAGTCTCGACATGGGCTTGTTGCAGGCGGGTGCGGGCGTGAAGGGCGAATTCGAAAACCGCTTGAAGCAGGTGATCGAAGAAGTTCAAAGCTCTGCCACGCCGATCATTCTGTTTATTGATGAGGCCCATACCCTGATTGGTGCCGGGGGTGCCGAGGGGCAGAACGATGCAGCGAACCTGCTAAAACCGGCGCTTGCTCGCGGCCAGTTGCGCACGGTTGCGGCAACGACTTGGGCGGAATACAAAAAGTACTTCGAGAAAGATCCGGCACTCACCCGCCGCTTCCAGGTGATTAAGGTTGAGGAGCCCGGCGAAGACGACGCGATCCAGATGATGCGCGGCTTGACCGGCATGCTCGAAAACCATCACGGCATTCGTATCCTCGACGAGGCGGTTGTCGACTCGGTTCGGCTTTCGCATCGCTACATTCCGGCGCGCCAGTTGCCCGATAAGTCCGTTAGCGTGCTCGATACGGCGTGCGGTCGTGTCGCGGTTGGGCAGCGCACCATCCCCGCGGCGATCGAAGACCTGCGCGCTCGCATCACGAACCTCGATCGCGAAAAGACGATCCTCGTAAGAGAAGAAGCCATCGGCAATCTCCACGGCGACCGATTGGCGGAGATCGAGGTCAGTCTCGCTTCCGAGGGTACAGAGCTTGCCGCGCTTGAAGCACGATGGGAGAACGAGAAAACCTTGGTTAGCGCGCTTCAAGAGATCCGCGGAAAGCTCGAAGCAGGGCTGCCGGGTTCGGAAGAGGAAGAAGGCGCCGCGCCGCTTACCGACGCGGAACGCACTGCAGTGTTGTCCGAACTCGAAGCCAAGCGCGAAGAGTTGACTGCGGCCCAGGGCGAAGATCCGTTGGTGCTCTACGACGTAGACTCCCAGGCGGTTGCCGAAGTGATTTCGTCTTGGACAGGGATCCCGATCGGCAAGATGGTCGCCGACGAGATCAGGACCATCATCGAGCTGCCAAAGGCACTCGGTGAGCGCGTCATCGGACAGGACCACGCACTGGAAGCCATCGCGCGTCGCATTCGCACCTCGCGGGCGCAGCTCGACAATCCTTCGCGCCCGATTGGTGTATTTATGCTCGCGGGCCCGAGTGGTGTTGGTAAGACCGAGACCGCAATGGCGCTGGCCGACACGTTGTATGGTGGCGAACGCAACTCGGTCATCATCAACATGTCCGAGTATCAAGAGTCCCACACGGTGTCGAGCCTGAAGGGTGCTCCTCCCGGATACGTAGGTTATGGCGAGGGCGGTGTTCTCACGGAAGCCGTGCGCCGACGCCCGTATTCGGTGGTGCTGCTCGACGAAGTCGAGAAAGCTCACCCCGACGTCATGGAGTTGTTCTTCCAGGTCTTCGACAAGGGCATGCTCGAAGACGGCGAAGGCCGCGACATCGACTTCCGCAACTGTGTGATCTTGCTGACGTCAAACGTGGGCACGGACACCATCATCAATCTGTGCGCAGACCCCGAGACGCGGCCCGAGCCCGAGGCGATGGCCGACGCCATTCGCCCCGAATTGCTCGAGCACTTCCCGGCGGCGTTGATCGGACGACTGGTTGTGATCCCGTACTACTCCATCTCAGAAGAGATGCTGATTACGATCACCAAGTTGCAGCTCAAGAAGATCATCAAGCGCTTCAAGGAGAACCACGGCGCAGATCTTGTGGCTGGCGAAGACATCGTGAGTGCCGTGGTCGAGCGGTGCAACGACACCCAGAGTGGCGCGCGAGCGGTTGATCAGATCTTGACCAACTCGCTTTTGCCGCAGATGTCGGCCCACGTACTCGAGTCGATGGCCTCGGGCACGGACTTCAAGAAGATCGTCGTCAGCGTGGGTGAGGGCGGCGAGTTCGAGTTCAGCGTTTCCTGAGCCAGAGCAGCGCGAAAAGCTTAGGAAAGTTGAGGGGCAATGGTCTTCGTTCAAACAAGCCGCGCAAACACATCACAGCCGGATTACACGTCGGAGTCGCCTGAGCGGCGGTCCGGCGTTGCTCTGGGGCTGGTTTCGAGTGTGCTTCCGCGCCTAGTGGTGCGTTCGCTAGATGATGGCCTCGATTCGCCGCTTCATCGGATCGTTGATGCGCTCGATGGCCTCGAGGTCGATCAGCTCGATAAAGGCGGAAACACCCGAGAATTGTGTGGCCGTTCGGATCAGCGAGTCCGAGGGACGAAAAGAAGGCAGGCACGCGTTGACTGTGACCATCGGCAGTTCGCCAAAGCCGGGGATCGTGCCGACCTCAAGCTCATAGCGAAGCTCACTCAGCAGCGAGACGATGTCGGGGCGCTTGTCGAGCATCATGTCGAGGGTGATGGCGCTGGTCAAAAACTGTCGGACGTCTTCGGCTCTGCGATTTTCACCGGAGATCATAAGCTTTCGCAGCTCCGACGGGTTGTATCCCGAGCGGTAGACCAGAATCCAACGCAGCGGGCAGGTCATCGTAACGACCTTGTCACCGGCGGGATCACTCAGCGTATGAGAGTATTCGTAGGGGTAGAGTTCGAGGCGGCCCTCGACCGAGATGGGGTCGATCTTCAATTCTTTAGGGAGCGAAAAAGGCTTGCCCGCGCAGGCAGTAAATCGCTGTTTGAGATCGTCGAAAACCTGGTCGGCATGGTCGGCGTCGTCACGTGTTCCGCCGCGTACATGTTCTCCGAGAATACTGGAGGGGGCCAGGAGCGGCCGCAGAGTTTGGACGAAGGCTGTCAGATGTCCGTGCAACGATTGGGAAACCGCGTCGGTCTTGGCGCGCAAGTCGCCGAGTTGTTCCATGCTCACTTCGGGAACGGAACTCGAAGATTCGGCCGCGGGGTTTTCGCTCATGTCATTTCTCCAATCATTTCAGCGATCTTGCAAAAAGTTCGCCCGGTCACGCGTCTCTTTGGAAACGCTATCCCCCGGGTCGGAGTGTTGTCAATAGACAAGGCCCCCGTTGCCAATTGGTAAGGGATCTCGGGTCGGCAGGGACGTTACACTGTTCGAAGCAGAAGGGGTTAGGCGGTTGAGTTACCGAAAGACTGAAGTTCGAAGATTGTATTTAGGCAAGGCCATCTTGATTACGTTTGTTGCAGCCGGCTTGCAGCTTAGTGGTTGTGCGAGCGGCTCAAAGCCGGCGGAGGTTTGCATTTCGTTGGTAGCGAGCCCCAATCTCAATAGCTTTGATGGGCAAGCCCACGTAGTGGTTGCTGTGATGTATCCGCTACAAAACATCTCGGCATTCGAGACCACGGACCCGGCAGATCTATTGAACGGCACCAAGCCTCCAGGGCTCACCGGCGATCCATGGGAAGTGACTGTGTATCCCGGTGAGATCCAGACCCTCGAAGAGAAGCTTCCGCGCGACACTGTATTTCTCGGCATCGTGGCGGACTTTTACAACGGGCCCAGTCGCACCATCGTCGAAGCAGACTGTGCGACGATCGGAACCCAGAAGATCATCCTTTCATCCAACGACGTTCAGGCAGAATGAGGGAGTCGAATCACTATGAGTAGTCGCAAACTTCTGCCTGTTGCATGGACCGAGGGGATGTTTCTACGTCCCCAGCACCTGCAACAGCAAGACGCATTCAACGCCGATCGAGTCGCGGCGCGCATCGCCGCGATTGACCCCTATCAGTGGGGCGTACGAGAGTTTGAGGTCGACACCGAAGCGTTGGCCGACAATCGGATCGAGATCACACGACTCGAAGTGATCATGCCCGGCGGTGCCATCGTGCACTTCCCGGGCAATGCCACGGTTGAGTCGCGCGAGTTCAGTCCCGAACTCGAAGAACTCGACGTTTACATCGCAATACCCCGGATCAAGCCCGCCGAAGCGAACAGCTCCTCCATGGAGGGCGGTGGCCGCGACGTTCGCTACTGGGTGAAGTCGGAGACCGCGCCCGACATCAATCGCGGTGGCTTCGATACGCCCATTGATCTATTGATGTCCAACATTCGCGTGTTCGTCACAGGTGAAGAACTCGAGTTGGAGACCACTGACTCGATCAAGATCGCCAAGGTTGTTGCGACGGGTGACGTCGGTCGCCCATTTGCTCTCGCACGCGACTACTGCGCACCGCTGTTGATCTTACAGGGTTGCCCGCCCTTGGTTGAAGAGATCAATAAAGTCGTGAGCCAGATTGCGGCGAAGGTTCGCATCGTCTCAGGGCGTACGACAACAGTAAGCACCGCCGACCTTCCCAATATGTGGATGCGATACACGTTGGCGCGGATGACCCCGGTCTTGCGGCATTTGCTCGGTACCGGCTCGACGAACCCGTTCGAGCTGTACACAGCTCTCGTTGAAACCGCAGGTGCACTTTCGTCCTTTGCACTGCAAGAGCCCGCCGACTTGCCCGCCTACAAGCACAACGACTTGTTTCGCTGCTACAGCGAGCTGTTGGCCTTTATCGACACCCACCTCGGTGGTGCCGTGCCCGACCGCTTTAGCGAGCTCAAGCTCGAGTTGCAGACAGCGAGTGGCCGCAAGGTTTATGCAACCAAGGCACTTACCGCCGAGCAGGTGGATCCGCGCAATCACTTCTTCCTCGGCATCAAGGCGCAGATCGAAACCGACGAGCTCATCAGCATGGTGGCGGAGACAGGCAAGGCCGCGTCGATCGACGAGCTTGGTTCGATCTTGATGATGAACTTGAATGGTTTAAAGATTGACCACCTGCCGGGCGCACCCACCGAGATAGCGTCGAAGACTGGCTACGAATATTTTAAGATCGAGTCACATGGGCCCGCCTGGGCCCGGGTGAAGAACGAGTTCAGCTTTGCGGTAAGCATCGGCAATCTCGAGAGCGCCGACGTAAGTCTTTATGTCGTTGCGCACGGGGAATAAGGAATAGACAGATGGCAGAGCAAACTCTGGCCCGAGTCGCCGGGGACTACATCGCGTTGGTGCAGTTAATCGGCCAGGCGCCAGTTGATCGCCTTCCCGAGGTGGCCGCGTTAGGCAGGCAAATGCGCGGCCTGCTCGAAGAGGTCAAGCGCGAGGCAGGCAGCCTTGGCTTCGACGCAGCCGAGGTAGAGGAAGCGCGTTTTGCACTCGCTGTTTGGGGCGACGAGACTGTCCTGAAGTCTGAGTGGGACGGGCGGCAGTCTTGGCACACTGAGATGTTGCAGTCGACGATGTTTCGCACCACTCGAGGCGGCAATGAGTTTTACGAGCGCCTGAAAGCCCTCGACCCAGAGCAACAAGATGCGCGCGAGGTGTTCGTCGTTGTGCTGGCAATGGGTTTCGAAGGTCAGTACATGGGGCAAGACGAGCAGCGTCGCGCAATCATCTCCCATCAGTTCAAGACCCTGCGATCGGGCGGTCGCGGTGAACCGCTGGACGTTGAGGGGCCCATCATGCCGTCTGCTTACGAGCTGGATATCGAGTTGCCGCGAAGTGGTGGATTGAGTCTCGCCGCAACCTTCGGCATTGGCGTGGCCGGACTGGTTGGCGTCTATCTATTGTTTTGGTTGGTTCTTTACATGGTGGCGGGTGACGTACCCCTGCCGCCGAGTATTTCATGAGCCTTTTGTCCTTCCAAGAACGACCACCGGGTATTTCATGAGCTTTCTTTCCTTCCAAGAGCGACCTGTTCTGACCTCCGTCCTCGCCGTGCTTGGAGTTTCGATCGCGATCGGTTTGATCGGATACTTCACCGGCAACTGGCTGGCGGCAGTTATCGGCGTGCTCAGTGTTGTGCTTGTCATTTTGGTTATCGTGATGGTGCGCTCGGTCTTCGAGAAAGAGAAGAAAGACCGACTCGGCCGTGGGCTTGAGAGCCGCAAGCAGGCAAAGGAAAAGCGCACGGGTAGTAAGCCCCGCGGCGGCAAGTCCGCTGATGCTGCCGGGCGCTTCGATGAAGCCGTTACTGAGATTCGCCGCAACTTCGGCGGCCGCGGCGCCGTCTACGAGTTGCCGTGGTATTTGGTGATCGGGCCCAACGGCTCCGGCAAGAGTGCCATGTTGCTCGAAAGTGGCCTCGAACTTCCGGCCCAGTATGCGAGCGCTCGGGTGTTTGGTCCGACGGACAGCTTTGAGATCATGCTCTTTAATGAAGCCGTCGCAATTGATACTTCAGGTCGATTCGTGAGCGGAAACTCCGAGCGTGACCGGAGTGATTGGCAGGCGATTCTCGAGCAGGTGCGCAGCACTCGCCCCGACTGCCCGGCCAACGGCCTGATCTTTGCAATTTCCGTCGAGCAGTTGCGCGCGATGAGCAACGATGAGCTGGAGGAGAGCGGCCGCGAGCTGCGCCGTCGCTTGAACGAAGTGCACGTTACGCTCGGGCTCGATGCACCGATCTACGTCGTCATCACAAAGGCCGACCAGATCGAAGGTTTTGCCGAGACCGCAGCGGGCTTGCCCGAAGGCAGGCTCGAAGAAGCATTTGGTTGGACAAATGACCAGAGGCGAATTGCCGACCCCGATGCACGCATCATTGATGCCTTTGCCGACATGTCCGAGCGCCTTGATTGTTTTGGACAGGAGCTGCTTTCCGGCAATGCGGACCGGATCGTTCAACGACGAATCTTTAGCTTTCCAAGGGAGCTTGAAGATCTCGGCGAGTTGGTTGCGAGGTTGGTGGGCTCCGCCTTCAAGCGCGACGTCTACAACGCCACGCCGTTTTTGCGTGGTATTTACCTGACAAGCTCGCGGGTAGAGGGTGAAGGTTCATCGCTCACTCTTGAACGACTTG
This sequence comes from Myxococcota bacterium, assembly GCA_047619425.1. Lineage (GTDB taxonomy): Bacteria > Myxococcota_A > UBA9160 > UBA9160 > UBA4427 > DUBZ01. Next base: position 384 of record JBLHOB010000049.1, on the reverse strand, counting down.
GCCACGACTCGTGGGCGCGGGCCAACTATGCCGCCGGCGCACCAAAGAGCTACTTCCAACGCGAGCTGTTTCGAGAGATCATTCTTCTCGACGACGAACTCGCGGTGCTCGACAACCAGGTGGCGCCGATGTCACGCCGCGCACTTGCGATTGGCGGCGGGCTCATCTCTCTATGCATATTGGCACTTTGGTGCGTCTCGTTTTGGCAAAATTACCAGGGCACGCACGCCCTCGAGACAGCGGCGAAGCTTGCGCTTTCGGCAGACCCGACGATCGAACAACTCAGTGCGTTTCGCAGTGAGATCGAAGAGCGCGACGACGCTGGGTTTATCAACGCCATCGGCTTTGGTGCGCTTTCACGAGCAGTTGAAGATGCCAAGCTGA
>JBLHOB010000048.1:0-10668 GCA_047619425.1 Myxococcota bacterium | reverse complement strand
GCGGCGGCATGACACTCTCACTCGCACCGGCCATCGCTGGTATGGACGAGTGGTATGTCGATCGACAGCTTAAGAATTTTAAATCGGGCATCCGCGGTTTGCATGCCGACGATCTCGGCGGCTTGCGCATGTACCCCATGTCGCAGTGGTTGAAGACGGACGAAGACATCGCCGCGGTTTCCAATTACGTGGCGAATCTGACTCGCGTCTCTCCGGCAGCGACGATCGAGGGTGGCGATGCCGCGAAGGGCGCTGCTGCCTACGGCTTGTGCGCAACGTGCCACGGTAAAGAGGGCGAGGGCGTTCAGCTCATGAATGGCCCGCCACTGCGTGGTGTTAGCGATTGGTACTTGAAGACAACCTTGGAGAAGTTCAAGGCTGGCACTCGCGGAGCCAATTCGAAGAACCCCAACGAAATGATGATGCGCGGCATGGCGATGAGCCTGGCCGACGAGCAGGCGATCAAGAACGTCATCGCTCACATTATGACGTTCAATAAATAGAGATCGGCCCAGTCGGCTAGGTAGCGACACTCCGATTGACGACGTCGGGCACGAGCGGCTCGACGATCCAAATGAACTGTTAAAGAAATAAGACATTAGGAAGAGGTCAGAGACCACCATGGCAAAAGAATATGAGCCCGAAGAACTGGCCAGTAAGATCTTCTATCTCTCGATTGGGGCCATCGGCGCCTTCATCGCGGTCGTCTTTATCTTTATTCTCTAGTTCTCGTTTTGTTTTTAGTCTCTAGGCCTTTTGTCTAGAGCGTTCACCGAACACTCACTCGATCTTTCGATTGTTCTCTCAATCAAATTTGTAAGGGCGAATCCGCATGGTCTCGTATTTCCTACCCGCTCTATCGACGTACGCCGGAGACATCGATTTCATTATCGACTTGATCTTCTGGTTGGTCGGCTTCTGGTTCATCCTGAGCGAGGGTGTCTTCTTCTGGCTCATCTTCCGATACAAGAAGAAGGAGGGCGTAAAGGCCGAGTACATCACGGGTGAGCTGCCCGAGCACAAGCGCTGGATCACGATTCCGCACTTTCTGGTGCTCTTCTGCGACATCTTCATTCTCTACTACGCAATCGTCGCCTGGTACGAGGTGAAGCAGAACCTTCCCGACCCCGACGCGACCGTTCGCATCATTGGTCAGCAGTGGGCCTGGACCTTCGTTCACGAAGGGCCGGATGGCGTGTTGGATACCGCCGACGACATCAAGGAAATCAACGAGCTCCACATCTCCGTCGACACGCTCTACAACTACAAGCTCGAATCAAAGGACGTGATGCACAGCTTCTCGGTGCCCGTCTTCCGCTTGAAGCAGGACGCTCTGCCGGGCCGCATCATTACGGGCTGGTGGGAAGCGACCGGAGTGGGCGAGTACATGATTCAGTGCACAGAGATCTGTGGCGTGGGTCACGGCTTGATGGGCGCGCGAATCTTCATTGAGTCCAAGGAGCAACACGCTGCTTGGATCGCTGATAAATCACCCGTAGCACTTGCTGCACTGACGAACCCGATGTTGGCGCCACAGACGCCGATGCAAGTGCCGATGCAAGTACTGCGGCAGGTGAAGGAGTAACCCATGGCTGAGTCAATTCCCCACGTCGTAGACACAGCGCACGATGATCATCACGATCACCACGAAGGGACCTTTTGGTCGAAGTACGTGTTCTCGGTCGATCACAAAATGATCGCTATGCAGTACATGTTCACCGGTATGGCGATGGGCTTGATCGGCGCCTTCATGGCCTATGCGTTCCGCATGCAGCTTGCCTTCCCGGGCGAGCACGTACCCGGCTTCGGCATGGTTACGCCCGCCAACTACAACGCGTTGGTCACCAACCACGGCACGATCATGATCTTCTGGGTTGCGATGCCCGTGTTGATCGCCGCGTTCGGCAACTTCTTGATCCCGCTAATGGTCGGCTGCGACGACATGGTCTTTCCGAAGATCAATCGCCTTTCGTATCAGATCTTCCTGCTCAGCGCGATTGTCCTGATCTGCTCGTTCTTCGTGCAGGGCGGTGGCTTTGGTGGTGCATGGACGGCGTATCCGCCGCTCTCGGCCAAGCCGGAGTACAACCTCACACCAATGGGCGCGACCTTCTGGGTGGTGGCTGTTGGACTTGAGTTTATCGCCTTCCTACTCGGCGGTATCAACTTTATTACGACCGCGATGAACGGTCGCGCTCCTGGCATGAAGCTCTATGACATTCCGATCGTCGTATGGATGATCGTCATCGCGAGCGTCTTGTTCATGCTTTCGGTTGGACCGCTGCTCGCTGGCGCAATCATGTTGGTCTTCGATCAAACGCTTTCCACGGCGTTCTTCGACCCGGATCGCGGCGGGGATCCAATCCTCTGGCAGCATTTGTTTTGGTTCTTTGGTCACCCTGAGGTGTATGTCGTACTGCTGCCTGCAGTCGGGATCACCGCAGAGATCATCACGGTGTTCTCCCGCAAGAAGCTCTTCGCGTACAAGACGGTCCTTCACACGGCCTTCGGTACCGGCGTATTGAGCTTTACGGTTTGGGCACATCATCAGTTCATCTCGGGCATCGACCCGCGCATGGCGAACGTGTTTACCGTGACGACGCTTCTCATTTCGATCCCAATTGCAGAGATGATGTTCGTCTATATCGCGACGCTTTACGGCGGCTCGATTACGTTCACTACACCGATGCTTTGGGCCTTGGCCTTTATCGCTGAGTTCTTGATCGGCGGGGTGACGGGCATCTTCCTCGGTGCGAGTGGCGCGGATATCTACTTCCACGACACGTACTTCGTACTCGCTCACTTTCATTACACCTTCTATCCCATCGCGATCATCGGAACGTTTGCCGGGTTTACCTTCTGGTTCCCAAAGATGTTCGGCAAAATGATGAACGACACGCTGGGCAAGATTCACTTCTGGGGCACGATTATCCCGTTCAACTTGATTTTCATCCCGTTGTTCGTGCTCGGTGCCGCAGGACAGCATCGAAGGATCTTCGACTACTCGGGCTTCCCGGAGTTGGCGCAGTACCAGGACGTTCGCGTCTTCGCGACGGTCTCCTTGCTTGTCATGCTCGCCTTCCAGCTGGTCTTCTTTTACAACTGCATCACGAGTTGGATTAGCGGCGACGAAGCTGGCGAGAACCCCTGGCGATCGAACACGCTTGAATGGACCACGAGTTCGCCTCCGGGACACGGCAACTGGAAAGAGCTGCCGACCGTGTACCGAGGTCCGTACGAGTACAGCAATCCAGAGCGTGAAGAAGATTACTGGCCCCAAAACGTTCCCAATTAAGCGGGGCGCTTCTCGAACCCTTGGCTGTGTTGCGCAGCTGAGCATTCGGATAGGAATTTGAATCACCGATGAGACCGATCGCAAATACGCGTAGTGCATCAGGAGTACCCACCGGCCTTTTGGCTGTTTGGTGGGTCGTAGGTTCCGAAATCGTGATCTTCGGCGGCGTGCTCGCTTCGTACATCATGGGGCGCTTGACTCATGATGCATGGGCGATCCAGTCAGCCAATACGAACACGACGATCGGCGCCATTAATACCTTCGTGCTTTTGACTTCGAGCTTGACGGCAGTACTTGCCCATCAAGCCGCGGAGCAGGGCAACGGCAAGCTCGCCGCGCAGCGCCTGTATCTCACGATGGGCGGTGCTGTGACGTTTGTCTGCATCAAGAGCTTTGAGTGGATCACCGAGATCAGCCACGGCTTTACGATTACGTCGAGTCCGTTTTGGTCCTTCTACTACACGGCTGCGGGGATCCATGCGGCGCACGTCATCGCCGGTGCGATCATCATGTTTGTCGTCGCTCAGAAGGCGAAGAAGCAGGTTGATCTCCACCATGTCGAGTTGATCGGGATCTACTGGCACTTCGTCGATCTCGTGTGGATCTTTCTCTTCCCGCTGCTCTACATCGCGAAGTAAGATCGCCAAGCAGGATCGCGGCGACCAACGTACTAACCCGATTTTGATCGGCGAGCGGAAAGCTCGCGGGCCCAAAACCAGTGAAGCCAAAGGTGCAAAATGTCTGAAGACGGACACCACACGAACTACGTAAAAGTCTGGGGCGTGCTCATGGTACTGCTCGCCATCAGCCTGATCGGTCCAGAATTTGGGATCCGCTGGCTGACGCTGGTCACCGCATTCGGCATCGCCGTCGTGAAGGCCTACATCGTTGCTGTGAAGTTCATGCACATCAACGAGTCGCCAAAGTTCGTGACCTACATCGTGGTGACCTGTCTCGTGCTCATGCTGCTCTTCTTTTCAGCAGTTGCACCGGACGTCATGAACGATCGCGGCAGCAACTGGGTGAAGCCCACCTGGGTCGCCGGCACGGAGAACGACTGGGTGACCGTCGGTATGGATCACGGCGAAGCCGCTGGCGATCACGGCGACGGACACGGCGAGTCTCACTGATTCGTGGAGGGTATTGTGACAGCAGGGGGTTCAGCACCGCCGCCCACCAAGCCCAGCCCTTCGGGCTCAGGTGATGGGGCGCAGGTTATTCCCCATGGCATGTTTGGGATGGTGCTCTTCGTCCTGGCAGAAGGAATGCTGTTCGCAGGCTTGATCAGCGCGTTCGAGATCATGCACTCGGCGGCCATGGTTTGGCCTCCGCCAGACCAACCGCGACTTCCCATCGAAGCAACCGCTTTCAACACCCTGGTACTGCTTGCCAGTGGCTACTTCTTGTACGCCGCCCATCGCGCATTTCACCGCGGCGACCGTGGCAACATGCTGCGCCCGATGACGATCTCGCTCGGACTGGGCGTGTTCTTCGTCTTGTTCCAGGGGTATGAGTGGGTGCAGTTGATCAACGAGGGGCTGACGCTTACTTCCAGCACCCTTGGCGGCTTCTTTTACCTGATGGTCGGGGTGCATGCGCTTCATGCACTTGGCGCGATTGGTTTACTCGGTTACGCGACCTCGCAGCTGCGCAAGGGCTGGTTGACGCCGAGCTTGTTTGGCGCGACAGAGGTCTTCTGGTTCTTCGTCGTTGCCGTCTGGCCCATTCTTTATGCGGTGGTGTACCTGCGATGATCAAGCGGACGAAATTACGCCACGCGCTTCACGCGGCTTTCCTTGCGGTGTGCGCAACCCTGATCACGCCGACGCTCAGCTTTGCCTGCGCGGTCTGCATGACGGGTCGCGAGGACGACACCCGCATCGCTTTTGAGCTGATGACGGGCTTCATGACGCTGATTCCTTTCGTCTTGGTCGGTGGAGTCTTCTACTGGCTTCGCGGGCGGCTACGCGCGCTTGAGGACATGCACGAGAAGGCCCGCTCTGACGCCGAAGAGGCACAGTCTCTTTCCTAGCGATCGTTGCCCTGAGGATCTGGCGACCATCAGCATTTGACGTCTCCTGGCTCCTGGGAGGCTGTTCATTCGCGTGGCCTGAGTTTCTTGAACGTGTCGCTGACTTCCGTTCCGACTTCTGATCTCAGACGCTTGACGGACATTTGAATACCACTGCGTCTCTAGGACCGTTTGTTAGCCCCTTTTGTCGCGTTGGGCCTAGGTTGTGACCTCGTTGGAAGTCGGCGTCGATTCGATAGACTTTCGTGACACCCCGTATTTCCCGGAGAGACTCATGTCGATGGTTCCAGCCGCAATACCCGGTGCGGTGGTCACTCAACGAAATTCAAGCGCCACCCATGCTCGCATTCTCGATGAAGCAGAACTCTTGTTCGCGAGTCAGGGATTCGCGGGCACCTCGGTCCGAGACATTGCGACGGGTGCCGGGCTCACGCCGGCCAGTCTCTACAATCATTTCTCCAACAAAGACGCTCTCTATCGCGCAGTGCTTTCGCGTGGGGTTCAGCCACTCATTGAGCTGGTTGGCAAACTCGCAAGCAGTGAGGACGTCAGCGAAGCTTCTGAAGCCATTATCAAGGCGGTCATGGAGCATCTCGCGATCCATCCGCACTTGCCCCGACTCGTGGCGATCGAGGCGGCAACGGGCGGAGAGCATCTCACCGAATTGGCACGCGACTGGATTCGGCCGCTCATTGAACAGGGTACGCTCGCGAGCGAAAAAGAGTGGGCTGCAGGGCGAACCGTGTGGACAAATGAAGAAGCGCCATTCGCAATCACCGCATGGCTTCACTTGGTCTTTGGCCACTTTTCCATGGCACCCCTGCTCGCGGAGGTTCTGGACCGAGACCCGCTTTCAAGGGAGTGCTTGGCCGACCAGACGCGCTTCTTACTGAAGCTCGCTCGGCTGATCGCGACGCCGGGCCCCCAGGTCTGAACCACACGTATCGCTGGACAACGGTCTTGTGTGTGCCCGTCGCGAGAGGCTGCGGCGAACACCACGACAGTAGAAAATGAGGCAAATGTGAGTGATCTAGCGGGGCGCGACTTTGTGCCGTTTTCGAAGAGCACACCGACGCTCAAGGGCGAAGCCCTTGATGTGCTCGCCAAAGCACTTGGCGGCAGTTGGCAGGTGATCGATGGCCACCATCTGGAGAACCAGTACGCGTTCGACAATTTTGTCGACGCCCTCGCGTTTACGAACCGCGTCGGCGAGCTCGCCGAAGGCCTGAATCATCATCCCGACATCGAGCTGGGCTGGGGAAGGGTGAAGTTGACCATCTGGAGCCACGACGCAGGTGGGCTCACCGAAGGGGACTTCGTTTGGGCGGCAAAGGCAGACGCTCTAGTTCCGCTCTTGTGAATGATGGGAGGGGGCCGAGATAGTGGGGCCAGTACTAGCCTGTACTACCAGCGGGGCTAGTACGAGTAGCGGGAGCCTCTACTCGGTTTCTTGATATGTGGTGTGGCTGGGGCGTCCAGTAAGGACGTTCTTTAGTCCCCAGCTCGTAACCTTCTTGAACGCTTCCGAGGCAATGAATTCCTTGAACGCGGGTTCATCCTGCCATCGCGAAACAATCAGATACTGTGCACTGTCGTCTTTATCGACGCGGCGAAAGATCTGCGATTCGCCGTGGCCCACGGCTTCGTTCATTACTTCGAGGACCTTCTTGCAGGCACCTTCGAAGACTTCTTCCTTGCCACTAATAACTTCGTAGTTCATTCCGATAGTAACCATGGCCCAAGAGTAGCGCTGATTTTCCCCATCGCGAGATGCGAGAACGATGACGGGGTGCGATTCTTTCCTCATGCCGCAAACCGCTAGAGATCATTTCGTCGAAGCCATTGCTGGCGAGGACTCGAATGTCGACCTCGCCGAAGCGTGCTTGTGGATCTCCGCGGAGGCAAACCCGGCGCTCGATGTCGTGATCTACCGAGATAAAATCCGGACACTGGCAGGCGCTTTGTCAGCCGAGGTTTCGCCCACAGGTTCAGTGGTCGAAAAGGTGCGGCAAGTAAACCGACACTTATTTGTCGCGCACAACTACCACGGCAATCGAGACGACTATTACGACCCGCGCAACAGCTACCTCGACTGTGTCTTGGATCGCCGGACGGGGATCCCGATCACGCTGTCGGTCCTCTGGATGACGGTTGCCGAAAAGGTAGGCCTCGATGTGTATGGCGTTGGGTTTCCTGGGCACTTCTTGGTGGGGGTCCGCGACGAGCCGACGCTCTATGTCGATGCGTTTTCCGGGGAAGCCATCAGTGAACAGGGGTGTCGTGACAGGCTCTTTGAGATGGGGGCCGGCAAAGTTGTCTTTCAACCGAGCATGCTCGCGGCAACGAGCAAACGCGAGATCTTGCTGCGTGTGCTGAGGAATCTGAAACAGATCCACATTCAGGCAAGTGACTACGCCGAAGCGATCGCGTGTATCGACCGGATCCTTCTGCTGGCGCCGGAGTTCGCTACTGAGTTGCGCGACCGCGGCATCCTGTACCGCTCACTCGAGTGTTGGAGTTCGGCGCGCCAGGACCTCGAAACGTTCATCGCCATGGCGCCCAACGGGCCGGAAGTGGAAAGCGTTCGCCATATTCTCGAAGAGCTGAAAGTGCGCACCGCGCACATCCACTAGCTCGCGGCTGCGCCGTCTTCCCCACCCACCTTTAGAATGAGTTCGGTGATCTCTGCCTCGGTGCCAAACCGCATGGGCGGACCCCAGAAGCCGGTGCCACAGCTCACATAGATTTGATTCGTCCCGTCGCGGTAGAGCCCGGCCACCCAAGGCACGGAGGCTCGCACCGCCCATCCAAAGGGCCAGATCTGGCCACCATGGGTGTGTCCAGACAGCTGAAGTGCGACGCGGGTTTTGCGTGTGCGGCGAAAGGTTGCCGGGTCGTGCGCCAGGAGTATGAGGACGTTGTTGTCCGAGGTGTTTTGAAGAGCGCTCTCGAGATCTTCGCTCCCCACGCCATCGAGCATGGCGCCGTGCGGGTCGTCGACACCGACAAGATCAAAGCTCGCACCGGTGCCAGAGGTGATCGTTACGCTTCGGTTGCGGAGTACTTGCCAGCCAAAGCCAGTCACGCACTCGACCCAGTCGTCCGCTCCAGAATAGAAGTCGTGATTGCCTGTCACGAAGAAGACTCCGTGCTGGGCCGAGACGTCTCTAAACGGCTCGACCTCGCTCCGCAGTTGCTCGACTCGGCCGTCGACGAGGTCGCCCGTAACCGCAACCAGGTCTGGTTTGAGGGCGTTTACGCGGTCGGTCAGATGTTGCGCAAAGCGGCGATCGAGCAGCGGGCCTATGTGGATGTCTGAAATTTGCACGATCGAAAAACCATCGAACTCGGGCGGCAGACCGTCGATGGAGACTTCAATGCGTTTGTGAGTCGGAGGAGCGAGGCCACGACGCACAGCGATGGCAGTGATCGCGAGGCTGAGGCCCACGATGCCGAGAGCTCTCCCGCGCGCAAAGGAGACGGGGTCGATGGCATCCGGAACCAGCTGCAAGGCAACTTTCGCAAGTTCGCTAAATGCCGTGAGGATGAATACGTAGAACAAAAAACCGAGCCAGATATACGCCACCCAGGAAAGCAGCTTCGATACGACGCCGAGTCTGCGGCGCAGCAGTCCCTGCACCACGAGTACGCCAAAGCCCAGGATCAGCGTGGCGACGACACCGTTCGCGACTCCCTCTGGCCATTGCGGCTGGAGAGCAATGCGACTGACGAGGTAGTAGTGCGCGCTGCCAAGGACACCGAGGAAGACGGCAAGAAAGATCAGTGCCGCTCCGATTTGCCGTAATTTCAAGTCGTCACCATGGCTGTAAAAGCGCGCGGGGCGTCGGCGCGTGTTGGTTCTGTCGGGCGGGGGCTTGTCTTTGATCGGCCGAGTCGATGAGGCACTCCGGCGATGGCTGCGTTAATCGGCAAGCAACTCAAAAATGAGATCTGAGGGGCGCGCGATCACGGCTCGGCCTGCGAGGACGCCGATCGGGCGCTGCATGATTTCGGGGTGGGCAACGAGGGTTTCGATGACGAGGCTTCTGTCGGCATCGTCGCCGAATTGTTCTTCGTTGAGCCCGAGTGCTGCAAACTGTTTGTCTTTGCGAACGAGCGCACCCGGCGTGTCGGGGAGTGCGTCAAGGATCGTTGCTAGATCGGATGCGGTAAGGCCAGTCTTTTTGTAGTCGATGATGTCGAACTCGACATCCCGCTCGCGCAGCAATTCGACTGCGCCGCGTGACTTGCCTCAGCCAGGGTTGTGGAAAAGCTGCAATCGGCTCACGTAGTGGCTCCGTTTCGACTCGATGAATTGGGTTGGATTGGGTTGAATGGCGAGGCGCGTGCTTTGCGCACCGGAGCAATTACTTCCGTGTCTGACACGGCAGCGTTGCGTCGATGACCCGCTACTCCACGGTGATCGTGATCTTCTTCGACGCAAGGGGCTTGTCGTGCGGGATGTGTCGGTAGTCGCCAAGCAGAAGCTGAAGCGTGTGTTCGCCCGGTTTGAGTTCGATGGTCACTTGGGTTTGCCCGCCACCGAAGTGAAGATGCTCTGCGTCGCTCGGGATCGCGTAGTCGGTGTTCGGAAGAGGCGCATCGATAATCAAGTGATGATGGCCAGTGTTGTCTTTGGCGGTGCCTGCCGGGGCGACGCCCATGCCCGCCAAGCCGAACTTCACGGTCAGGGGGCTGGATACTTTGGCGCCGTCGGCGGGTGAAATGATTTCGAGGGAGGCACCAGCTGGAGACGGAGTTACGTCGTTTGCCATCGACTGCTGGGCGCTCGCGGCGAAGGCCGTCGTCAAGAGAGTCAAGACGGTCAAGAGTGTTACGAGTCCAGCGACAATTGTGCCGAACGAGAAAGCTTGGATTCGGGCGGGTGTATGCATGGAAACGGTCGAGTTCATTTGAGTTCCTCCACGTTCGAGTCTACCGAGAGAGCGACGCCGATTGCAATCGGTTGCGGCCGGCTCGCGGTACACTGAGACGCGAGCCGCAGAGGCTTTATTCGATGCGATCACGCTTTCGCATCCGGGGCGGTAGCTGGGGTTCGCCATAGAGATTCAGCGGCGGCGAGTCGAGGCGCCGCGTACAGGAGCAGCAATGAATATCCATCTGATCGACGGTACCTACGAGCTTTATCGCTCCTACTTCGGTGCTCCAAAGGCGCGTGGGCCAGCAGGCAACGAAGTTGGAGCGGTGCGGGGCTTGATGCGGAGCCTGCTCGCTTTGCTGCGCGACGACAGCGTCACCCATGTCGCGATCGCCTTCGACAAAACCATCGAATCCTTCCGCAACGACATGTTCGATGGATACAAAACCGGGGAGGGGATCG
>JBLHOB010000047.1:0-11000 GCA_047619425.1 Myxococcota bacterium | reverse complement strand
ACTTCGTTCGTCGTCTAGTAGAGGCCGTTTGCTGTCCACGGGATAGACATCACTCGAGGAGAGTACGACCCAACTTCGCACAGGCGACCCAGCGTGCCCAATGGCGGCACTCAGGCGCATCGTCTCAATGACGTCGGCGCCGGGGCCTTCACCTGCTGCACCTGTACGGCCGTGTGAAAAGCCGCATTGGATCACCGTATCGATTTCATAGTCCTGCAGGTACTGGAGCTGGAGGCGGTGATCAACTTCGCAGTCAATCAATTCAACGTCAGGCGACCAATGCGCACTGACCTCCGGCTCGACACCCACCAGCCGTTGAACTTCAGTGCGGTGGGACAATGCCTCCGCAAGTTTTGCTGCAAGGGGGCTCGACGCACCGTCAATCATCACGTTCTTCACGGTTCTTCTCTCCTGATGTCTATAAGAGGGCTAGCCGGCCCAGACACTCTTGCGGTTTAGCAACATTACGTTGAGCGTGTCTTGCATGCCGGCGCGAATCGCTTCGGCGCGGTCCATCACGACGCTTCGCGAGTAGGATTCAAGGTTTGGTGGGTCATCCCACTGCAGCGGGGGCAACACCTGGGCGCGTATCTTGACCGGCAGCGGCGCGAATGCACCAACCACGGGCCCCAGGAGCAATGAATTCAAAGTGATCGGAATGGTCTGCCCGGCCGCCTTCACCCTCGCGACCACGGGAGTTGCATCTTCCGTTCCCATCAGCACGATCGGCACAATCGGAACGCCCGCCCGCATCGCGGTCTCCACAAAACCGCCACGACCGAATCGTTGCAAACGATAGAGCTCGGATGGCGGCTTGACGGGACCCTTCTCGCCTTCTGGAAACACGACGACTAGGTGTTGGTCGTCGTGCAACAATCGATGCGCGTTGCCGGGATGCGCGGCAACCATCCCTTCGCGTCCGAGAAGCGTTCCAGCGAAAGGCACCTGGAAAAAGCCATGATGCGCAAGGCCGTAGACCCTGCGACCGCGTTGCTCTTCGATACCAACACTGATGACACCACCGTCGATGGGCATCATACCGGCGTGATTGGCGACAAGCAGTGCACCGCCTTGAGTTGGAATGTGATGCAAGCCTTCCCACTCGACGCGAAACCACTTGTGGCACACCTGTCGAAATGCCTGATGAAGGAAGGATGGCTCCGCACTACGTCCCCAACGATCCGTTGTGGCCAAGGCTTGCTCGCTCATCGATTTCCCCTTCCCGGCTGGATACGCACACCGCTGATGTGTCGCATCGAAAGCCGTACAAAGGAGTCCTTCTTTCCCGATGCCCACGGTCGCAGAGGAAGTCGAAGTGTCCTTTCGTTCGTGGGAAGTTCTGAGAGCTTCCCGCTCACCATGACACTCCAGCCGGTATGCTCAAGCGGCTCGATTGCGAACGCCTGCAATGAAGCGGGAAGCCCGCAGCGCCCCGCCTCCAGAATTTTCCCCGCGCCGGTGCGAAACACAATCGCCCCTTCATCCAGAACGAAGTTGACGGGTCGCAGCTCTGGTGCACCGGAAGTGGGCAGACCCATGCAACCAACGCTGGTAGCGCTCAACAAACGATGGCACTCGGCTAAGCCGAGAACTTCGATGGCGTCGGGGGCGAGGTCCGTTTCAGCAGGCAAGCTTTGGGACATATTTTTCTCCCAGCGAGCAGCGCCCCCATGATTGGAGCCTGTAGTCATCGCCGTTGTCCAAACTGAAATGCAGGTTCTGGGCCAACTGTGAGTCGCTCCGATTGCCATTCGGTGCAGCGAGCTGGACGACAGCCGCTTCCCAGCGACGTTGGATTGCACCCGGCGCTGCACGGCTCCCGAACGCGTGGCGCGATGACCCACATCGGTGCATACAGCCCCATGGCCGGCAGCTCATACCGCGTCCTCCCACTCTCGAGTTGGCGCGTCCCTTGCAATTGCTTGCTGTAGTCACTTATCAAATCGTCAGAAGGGAGAGTTTCCATGACAACCGACATCTTCAAGTCTCGCGAGCGCGCTTTTGAAGCGGTCTACTTCGCAAAGGTCGACGCAGAACTTATCGACAAAATCCACAAGAAGAGAGAGCGCGACACAGACCGCGCACTACTCGCCCTCGCAACGGGCATCTCCGATGATGACCTGCTGCAGGAAATTCTTGAACTCGGTGTCACGACAAGCACGCTCGAAGCACTGAGCCTTGCCCCGCTCGTCTGTGTCGCCTGGGGGAATGGATCTCTCGATCAAGAAGAAAGCGCTGCCGCAATCAAGGCGGCAACATCAGAAGGGCTTGAGAAAGACTCGCCGAGTTTTCAACTCTTTGAGCGTTGGCTCTCACGTAAACCAGACGAGTCGTTGATGACCACTTGGCGTGAATACATCCGAAGCCTGATGGAACATCTTGACGAAAATGGCTGCAATACTATCCGACAAGACCTCAAGCAACGCGCCGAAGCGATCGCACGAACTACCGGCGGTGTCTTGGGGGTCGGTTCAATCTCGAGCGGAGAGCGAGCCGTGCTGCGCAAGATCGAAGAAGCTCTCGCCTAGCGGCGTACCGCATGGGAAATCACAAATAGGGGGAAAAGAGCGCGGCGAAGGCATCGCGCAGGCGCATCCAAATCGGCCGCCCTTCTAAATGTTCCAGCTCAAGCGCCGCCGACTCCTCGAGCGCTGTTTCGAAATGGCGCTTGAGCTCTGCCGGACAGTCGCCTCCGCAGACCTCCAAGTTGAACTCGAAGTTGAGACGCAGGCTGCGCGGGTCGAGGTTTGAAGAGCCGATAACCGCGTAGTCGTCGTCGATCAAAACAAGCTTGGTGTGAGAGAACACTCCAGCCTGTTCGAATACACGCACGCCAAACTCGAGGAGCTGCCACAACTGCGAGCGAGCGGCCCAGGTCATGTACGTCAAGTTATTGTGAACTGGCAAAATCAGTGTCACTTCGACGCCGCGGAGCGCTGCCGCGTTGAGCGCGGCGACGAGGCTAGGTTCGGCGATAAAGTACGGAGTCATGATGCGAATGCTTTGTTTCGCACGCGAAAGCGATGCAAGCAAAATCCAACGCAGGTTCTCAAGGTCTTGGTTCGGGCCGGTATTGATCGCACGAACATATGCGGGCCCAGTGCCGCATGCCTCAATGCTGATCGGCCGTGCTGCAACACCACCCGTGCCACACACAAACGACCAGTCTTCGGAAAACGTCACCTGCATCTCCGCCAAGATCGGCCCGCGCACCTCGAAGTGGAGGTCCCTTGTACCTCGTCCCCTACCCCGTCCTGCGACCATGTGTCGCTGTCCGATATTCATCCCCCCGGTAAAGCCAACCGTCTGGTCAACGAGGAGCAATTTTCGGTGATAGCGCAAATTGATATGAAGTGATGGAGGCAGTATCGACGGGGCGAGGAAGCGCTCGACCGCAATGCCCCTTTGCACGAGCAGCGTTCCGATGCGACGCGGAGAATACCATTCGCCAAGCCCGTCAATCAGAACGCGTACATCAACACCTCGATCGACCGCATCACCAAGAGCTGCAACGAACTCGATTCCAACTTTGTCTCGATCGAAGATATAGGTGCTGAGGGAAATACTCTGCACGGCACCGCGAATCGCGGCGAGCATTACGGGGTAAGCCTCGTCGCCGTCGCGTAGCATCCTCACACGATTCCCCGCCAACAGCGGGCGCCCAGTTACTCGGTAGCCAATCCCCGAACTCTCGCGAAACCTCTCAGGGATAGGATCGAGGTCAGAATCAGGGACATCGGCAAACGGCTTGTCCTGAGGCGGAGCGGGCTCCATCCGCCATCGCTTGCGTAGTACTTGGGCTTGAGTTTGAACGCGATTGAAGCCGAACAGCCAAAACGCAATGGCTCCCAGGACAGGAAGCACGAGACACAGAACGACCCAAATCGCAGCCGATCGCGGGTGCCGCTTGTGGAGCAGCGCGTAGCCTGCCGTGAAAATCGAAAAGCCGAGGGCCGCGAGCTGCCCGACAAGCAGCGCGGGAGCTTCCAATAAGTCGATAGTTGTGACGATCGATTCCAATATGACGACATCCTACGTCGCCCACAAACTAGCTCGTCTCGCCGCAGAGTCACCGGAATCAATGTGAGGCGCAACGACCCGGCGTCGCTGATCGCGTGGCACCGGGTCGTTGGCAGCAAACGCATCACATATCGAAATAGCGTGTCTACTACCACGGCATTTCGGGTCTAGCGTTTGGCTAAACCTTCAGGCTCACGAAACCTTGGAAATGACGTTCTCGCCGAAGGCCTTGAGGTTGTCGACCGGGTTGCCACCGCCGAGTGCCGGCATCATGACGACCAGTCGCTTGACACCCATTTCGGTGTAACGCGCGACGTCGCTCAGATCAGCTGCATTTGGGAACCACATTGCAGTGACTGCAATTTCGTCGCGGTCCCGGCCGAACTCTTTGCATGCATCATCGAGTTCGGTCAGCAGAGGAGCCAGCTGATCGGGGCTGGCCGTCGGAGCGAACCAACCGTTGCCGTAGCGTGCCGTGCGCTCAAAGGCTTTGCCCTTGGTGCCGCCAATTACGACAGGAAAGGGATCTTGGATGGGCGTCGGGCGACTCTTGAACCCGGTCCAGTCCAGAAACTCACTCTTGTGTTCGACGACGTCACCCGACCAGACCTTGCGCATGGCCTGAATGTAATCGTCGAAACGTGCGCCGCGCTTTTCGAAGGGTGTGCCGGCAGCTTGGAACTCTTCGCGCAACCACCCGATCCCAACACCAAGCTCAAAGCGCCCCCCTGAGACGAAGTCGAGCGTCGCCGACTGCTTGGCGACGTACAGAGGATTGGCTTGGGGGAGAATATTTACGCCGGTACCAAGACGAATGGTTTTCGTCTGCGCTGCAACCGCCGCGAGTGCAATCAACGGATCCAGAAAGTTGGCGTCGGGATCGACACCCATTTTCCCGTTGGGGCTGTAGGGGTACTTCGAATCGTAATCGATCGGGACGATGGCGTGTTCGAAAGTCCAGAGAGACTCAAAGCCAACGCTTTCGGCAAGTTGAGCCATGCCAATCATCGCCTCGACGTTCGGGACGCCGATGTTTACAGGGATCAGTCCAATGTTCATGAATAACTCCGATCGTTGAATTGCGGTTCGTTAGAATAAGAAGAAGAAAGGCGGGAGGCGCGAACGCTATCAATCAACGAAACCGCTTCAGCCAAACTCCGAGATTGTTCTTTCGTGTGGTCGCCCACAGCGCGGCGTGCTTTGCGAGACAGCAATTCATCAACGCGTAGGTACAGACTCGCGTCTTTGTACGAACCCAAACCGCCGGGCTCGGAATAGGTAACACAATCTGAGGCGCCAACGAGACCTACTAGCAGCATCGCTTGCCGCAACCTCGCAATTCCTCAGTGCCACGGCGCGGCGTGCACGAGCTAGCATTGGCCACGCTACAAATTCACGGTCGCCAACTCCAAAAGGAACACCAATGAGTGACATCCTCCTGGGCTTCGCCTCATTAATCATCGTCGCAATTTCGACCCAGCGCTGGGTTCAGAAGTTTCGTCAAGTCGCCATCCCAAAGGATCGCACCGCATTTATTGTGACGTGGGTTGTTGCTGCCGGCCTTGGCATCACGAGCCTTTTCGGTGAGCCGGGCTATCTGGGTGGTATCCCCGCGACGCTCGGCACCGTTGGATCCCTGTTCTTTCTGACGACCGTCGCGATCGGCAAGCAAAAGGTCGGCCCGGGAGCCATCACGGTTGGAGCCACACTTCCCGACTTCACGTCGACGGACGAGCACGGGCAGCCTTTCGATTCGCAGAGCCTGGCCGGACATCCCGTGCTCATCAAGTTTTTCCGCGCACATTGGTGACCCTATTGTGTCGCCGAGTTACGGCGATGGGAAGAACTTCGACCCGAGTTCGACAAGCGCGGCATTGCGATCCTCACGGTCAGCACCGACACGCCCAAAGAGATCGCGAAGGGGCATGGCGCGCACAAGTTAGGGGCGACGATGCTTTCGGATCGAGAGCTCGACGTCACCGATCGCTTCGGCTTGCGCAACCAAGGCATGCACTCTGGCCCTCCCCCGCCGATTGGCGCCAAGGCACTGCCGGTCCCGACTTCAATCTTGGCGGACGCAACCGGAAAAGTCGTGTGGATGGATCAGTCTGAGAACTACCAGCGAAGGTCCGACCCCGACTACGTACTCGCCGCTCTCCAGGAACATCTCGCCTAGAGAGTTGCGCTACGGGTTCGTCTACAACGTCGGCCCTCTAACCTCAGCGCAACCTCGGCTTTGACGACGCCACGATCGAATCGCTTGAAGTCGCCGGCGTACTCGTCGGAAACTTTGCGGCGCGCATGATCGACGCGGTTCAGCAAAGCGCCACCGCCAACCAGGCAGAAATCGCGAAGATCGCGGACGACAAGTAGTCCCCCCGCCCCTTAGGAGCCCGAATCGAGGCGACCTGCGTCGCAGGTCGCTTTTCTCGCTGGGTCAACCTGCCCCATTCCCGACCCGGAACCTCTCCGTGCCGTGGGCCTCGCTGTGCTCTCACGCCGCCGGAGCGCTCCAGCACACGGCCCCACGAGCTGCCTCAAGCATTTTTCACAATTGGCTTGCGATACGTTTTATACGTGTGTATAAGTTATTAGGTCAACTGACCCAATCGAGCTGGAGCCCACTTTGCCACGAGCTGCACAAATCAAAAACCCGAAGGACACGCCCGAGCGAATTCTCAAGGCGGCCCTCGCGACCTTCTCGCAGAAGGGGTTTGAGGGAGCGCGTTCCCGGGACATCGCCGCCCAGGCAAAGGTGACCCTCGGCGTCGTTCAATACCACTTTGGCACCAAAGACGAATTGTGGAAGGCCGCGGTCGAGCGCGCTTTTGGCCAGCTCGAAGTCGGGCTTGAGGCCCTGCTTGCAAACCCCACAAAGCGCGACGATCTCGACTTGCTGCGCGACGTAGTCCGCGGCCACGTGCGATTCGTTGCGGAGAACACCGAGTTCATTCGCATCATGCACGACGAAGGCAAGTCTCCCGGCGCCCGCATGCGCTGGCTGACTGATCGCTATGTCCGTCCGCTGTTCGACAAAGTCACACCGCTAATCGAGAGCGCACAAAAGAACGGCGCGCTCATCGCAGACGTTGACCCAGCCCATCTCGTCTACGCGCTACTCGGCGCGGGCGGCATGTTTTTTCACCAGGCAGAAGAATGTAAGCGGCTTACGGGCATTGACCCGAGTTCTGATGCTGCAATCGACGCACATTGTCGTGTCGTCGAGTCGCTCTTTTTTGGTCTTAACTCTGGGCCCAATCAACCCAAACAGGAGAACACACAATGAAGCTCGCAACATTTACGCACTCGGGATCAACGCGCATCGGCGTCGTCGACGGCAATGAGGTTGTCGACCTCACCGTGGCCGCCCCCGACCTTCCCACCCAAATGCTTGCCTTCCTTGAGGCAGGCGACGATGCAATGCAAGCGGCCCACGCAGCGGTTGCCGGCGGCAAGCGCATCCCGCTCGCAGACGTACACCTCGAAGCACCCATCGCACGCCCTCCGAAGTTTCTGGCGATTGGCCTCAACTACGCCGATCACGTCGCAGAGAGTGGCATGGACACTCCCGAGCATGTGATGATCTTCAACAAGCAGTCCACCTGCGTTACCGGCCCGACTGACCCTGTCCACGTACCCAAGATCTCTCATGTCCTCGACTACGAGGGTGAGCTTGGCATCGTCATTGGCAAGCATGGGCGTCACGTCTCTCGCGAGAATGCTGCCGAGTACATCGCCGGCTACACCGTCGTCGACGACGTCACGGTGCGCGACTGGCAATTTCACACGCCTACCTGGACGATGGGGAAATCATTCGACACCCATGGCCCCATCGGTCCGTGGATCGTCACCACCGACGAAATCCCCGACCCCCACCAGCTCGAGCTTCGCACCTACGTCAATGACGAGCTGCGACAGGAGTCGAACACCAAGCAGCTGATCTTCGACTGCTTCCACTTGGTTGAGCACATCTCGAAGGCCTTTACCCTCGAGCCCGGGGACATCATCGCAACGGGCACGCCCGGTGGTGCGGGCCTGCTTCGCAAGCCGCCTTGCCTGCTCAAAGACGGAGACGTGGTGCGCGTTGAGATCGATGGCATTGGCAAAATTGAAAACCCCGTCATCGATGAGCCGGCCGACACCGTTCGATAAATCCCTGCGCGCCCGCAATTTTGAAGGAAGGAATTCTCCCATGATCAAAGTTCTCGACCTTGCCTATGTGCGCTTCGGCGCGCCCGACCTCGACGCCATGGAACGTTTTGCCGCCGACTTTGGCTTAACGCTCGCAGCACGTGAAGGAGACGTCCTCTATCACCGCGGCACCGACGCATCTTCCTACTGTCACGTCACCGAGAAGGGGGAGCCCGGCTTTCGCGCTGTGGCATTCGAGGCCGCCTCGTTGGCCGATCTCGAAACGGCGTCGAAGATCGACGGGGCATCGGCCGTTGGGGAAATCGACGCGCCCGGTGGTGGCATGTGCGTGCGACTTACAGACCCGACCGGATACACAGTTGAAATCGTTTATGGGCGCGAGCAGGTGTCAGCCCTCCCGGTTCCAACCGCAGCTGGCGTCAACCGCGGGAGCGAGCGCCTCCGCCTCGGTGCGGTGCACCGCCCGCCGAAGGGCCCGTCGAGTGTAAAGCGACTGGGACACATCGTCTTGAAAGTCGCTGACTTCCAAGCCAGTCGCAAATGGTATCAAGCCAACTTTGGCTTCTTGTCGTCCGACGAAATCTATCTCGGCTCACCCGACCTCGTGCTCTCGGCTTTCATGCGGTGCGATCGCGGAGAGGCGTACACCGACCACCATAGCCTGGCACTGGCACAGTTGGGCGAACCCGGCTTTGAACACGCAGCGTTTGAAGTCGAGGACATCGACAGCTTGATGACGGGCCACGATCACTTGAGCCAAGCCGAGTACACGCATAACGCGGGCATCGGTCGCCATGTCCTCGGCAGCCAGATCTTCGACTACTGGCAAGACCCATGGGGCCACACCGTTGAACACTTCACAGACGGCGACCTCCTCAACGCAAGCGCCGATACCGAAATGAGCACACCCGAGATCGCGCTCGGATCACTTTGGGGCAAGGCACCTTCCCCCGTCTAACCTACAATCGCGCTCGCAGGCGAGCGCCGCAGCGCCACGAGCACAGGAGAACACGATGAGCCAAGACAATCGACAATGGGTTTTGAAGAGCCGTCCGGTCGGCATGGTCAAAGAAAGTGACTTCGAACTCATCACCACTCCCGTGCCCGTCCCCGACGAAGGCCAGCTATTGATTCGCAATCACATCCTCGCCTTTGAGCCGGCCATGCGCGGTTGGATCGACGACAAGCCGAACTACATGCCTCCAGTCCAGATCGGCAGCGTGATGCGAGGCTCGACGGTCGGAGAAGTGATTGAATCGAACCGCGAAGGCTTCTCCAAAGGCGACCTTGTCACCGGCATGTTGGGTTGGCAAGAATACGCTGTTGCCGACGCAATGGTTCGCACGATTCCAAAAGACGTCGACCCAGCGTTGATGATGTCCACACTCGGTACGACGGGCGTCACCGCCTACTACGGCCTGCTGAAGATTGGCGAGCCGAAGGCAGGAGACACCGTTGTGGTCTCGGGTGCCGCAGGCGCGACCGGCTCAGTCGTCGGCCAAATTGCCAAGCTCAAAGGCTGCCGCGTAATCGGAATCGCGGGTGGCCCCGAAAAGTGCGCATGGCTTACCGACAAAGCCCACTTCGACGAGGCGATCGACTACAAGAACGAAGATGTCGACGCACGACTCGAAGCCTTATGCCCCGATGGTATGAACATCTTCTTCGACAACGTCGGAGGTGCAATTCTCAACTCGGCACTTGGACGCCTCGCCCATGGAGCACGGGTTGTGATCTGCGGTTCGATCTCCGGCTACAATGCTGAAAAGCGTCCCGCCGGCCCCGCCAACTATTACAACATCGTGCAGAAGCGAGCGCGTATGGAAGGCTTTGTGATCCTCGACTACTTGGCCAAGGCCGCCGAAGCGGTTGACGATCTCGTGAAATGGGTTGGCGAAGGGCAAATCACCTGGGAAGCCGACATCCAGCAGGGCTTCGAGAACGCACCGAAGACGCTCCTGCGACTCTACAATGGATCGAACTTCGGAAAACAACTGTTGGAGATCTGAGATGGAAGCGCCCTCTAAAATGGACGTGAGTGAAGTGGACGTCGCAATTGTCGGACTCGGTCCGGTCGGTGCCATGACGGCACTGAGTCTCGCCCACGCCGGCTTGCGCGTCCTGGTTCTCGAGCGCTCGACACAAACGACAGAGCTTCCGCGCGCGGTCGGGCTCGACGGAGAAAGCCTGCGTGCCTTCCAACGCCTCGGCCTCAGCGATGCGATCTTCGGCCTGTGCCAGCCACCGCGCGAACCCAACAACATTGGCTTCGCAAACTCAAAGCTCGAAACGCTCTTTAGTTTAGACATCCCGCCGTTTGGGCCGAATGGCTGGTGCGACATCGTCTTCTTTGATCAACCCGAGCTCGAAGTCGAGCTTCGCGCGATGGTTGCGAAGAACGACTTGATTGAAGTCCGCCTGGGCGAAAAGGTCGAGACCATTGAGCAAGACGCGAACGGCGTCACCGCTCGAACGACGAGTCGCGACGGCAGCGTAGCCGCAGAGTACCGTGCGCAGTATCTGATCGGTTGTGACGGCGCCTCGAGCTTTGTTCGCGAGGCAATGGATATTGAATGGAAGAGCCTCGACTACGATCAAGACTGGCTCGTAATTGACGTCACCCAAGGAGAAAACGCAGACCTGCCGATGAACACAATGCAGATCTGCGACCCCGAACGACTCGCAACCTACATCTGCGTGAAGGATCCGAATCGCCGCTGGGAGTTTCAAATACTCGAAGGCGAGAGTCACGAAGAGATGAAGTCGCCGGAAAAAATTCACGCGCTCCTCGCCCCGTGGACGGCGTCGGAAAACTACACGCTCAGACG
>JBLHOB010000046.1:0-11074 GCA_047619425.1 Myxococcota bacterium | reverse complement strand
CAACACTTCCTCTCTTGGTCCGGGCGTTGAGTCGAGGCTCCGAAGACTTTGGTTCAACCCTTGGCGCCCTCTACGGCTGGAACACATTTGGCGCCGTCCTAGGTGCCGTGATCGGTGAGATGTTCCTCATTGGTCCCCTTGGTGTCCTGGGTACCGCTTTTGTGGCGGGGGGCATGAACCTGCTCGCCGCAGCGGGAGCGTTCGCGATTGCTCGCTCGCAAACGGCACTGCCGCCGCTCGTCGACGAGCCACCCACCAACCAGCTCCTCTTGCCACTGCCAGAACGCGCACTTCGCTTGCTCGGCGCGGCGTTCTTGTCCGGCGGCATCTTGCTTGGGCTGCAGGTCGTTTGGTTCCGCATGCTGCTGCTCTTCATGTCGGGCACCGGCCGCGCGTTTGCCGTGATGCTCTCGGTGGTGCTCAGTGGTATCGCGCTCGGCAGCTTCCTCGCATCCGCGGCGATGCGTCGAGCACCTGACGCCGATCGACACGGCTGGCTTGTCGCCCTCGCGGCCGGGGCGCTAACCGTGCTGGGCTTCTCTGTGATTGGCGTTGCAATGACGACCCCCGAGTTCCCTCGAGTTGCGATCCTCTCGAGCCCGGGCATGACGCTCGTAACGCTCTTGATGTTGCCGACCTGCGTCGCCTCGGGCGCGATGTTTACATTCTTTGGCAAATCCCTAAACGACATCCTGCAAGTGCCTGTGCGCTCTGCAGGCTTGCTTACGCTTGCCAACACCATTGGCGCAGCACTCGGCCCACTGCTCGCCGGCTTCTTCCTGATGCCGAACCTCGGCCTTGAGAATTCGCTCTTTGTCATGTGTGCCCTCTACGGCGTAGTGGGGCTGTTGGCAGTCGACTTTGCCGCGCTTCGCGCAGTGCCTATTCGAGCCGCCGCCGCACTCGTCTACGTCGCGGCCCTCGCCCTCTTTCCATTCGGACGCATGGACGGCGAATACATCCCCTACGTATTGAACTCGAGCCTGCTCGCCAACCAAACGGAAGTGGTTGCCTCACGGGTCGGCTTGACGGAGACCGTGCACGTCACACGCACTCGCTACCTCGACGAGCCCGTCTACCACATGCTCATCACCGACGGTTACGCGATGTCGACGTCGGCCACCAACGCACGGCGCTACATGAACTTATTCGTCCACCTGCCCGTTGCACTCCACCCGCAAATCGAGGACGCGCTGCTGATCAGCTACGGCGTCGGCAACACGGCAAAGAGTCTCACTCGAATCGATGGCGTCGAGTCGATCGACATCGTGGACATCTCACAAGACATCCTCGACATGGCCGAGATCTTCTTTCCCGACGCAGCTGAGAACCCTCAAAATGATCCGCGGGTCGACGTACATATTGAAGACGGTCGCTACTTCTTGCAGACCACGGACAAAACCTTCGACTTGATTACGGCAGAACCGCCGCCGCCCAACGTCGGCAACGTCACTTACCTCTACACGCAAGAATACTTCGAGCTCGCCCACGACCGACTCAACCCGGGTGGAATGGTTTCGTACTGGTTGCCCTCAGAGCAGCTGCAGACTGCCGAAGTCTCGTCGATTATCGGAGCCTTTTGCGGGGCCTTCGAAGACTGCTCGTTGTGGAACGGCGGCAGTCTTAACTGGATCTTGCTCGGCAGCCGCGGAGGCCTCGACCCCGTCACCGTCGAAGCACTCAGTCGCCAATGGCAAAACGAAACAACCCGCGAAGACTTGCTCTCGATCGGCGTCGAATCGCCCGAAGCACTCGGCGCCCTGTTCATCGCCGACGCCGATCAATTGCAACCCTTTGCCGACGCCGCACCGCCGGTTCGCGATAACTACCCCCTGCGTATTCACAACTGGGTGGAGCCGACAGGCGTGCGGGGCTCCGCCCAACTGCAAGACACCCTCGGCGCTCGAAAGCGCTTTGCTCGCAGTGCGTGGATTCGCTCGCTTTGGCCCAAAGAGTTGCAAGCCGAAACCCAACGCTCGTTTCGCTACACGGGCATGGTCGAGCAAGCGATGGGCCACCTCGCCACCCACGACACAGCGACTCGCTTGATGCTCTTCCGCGAAGTCATTGAGACGACCGATCTTGTGACCCTCGCGCTGTTGCTGCAATACGGCGACCCGGCTGGTGAACGCATCGCTCGGGAAAAGCGCGGCCTGCTGCCAAAAACCGGGCATCACGAATACGCGATTGCCCAAGGTGCCCTAGCTCGACGCGAATGGGTCGATGCGGCCGAGACGCTCACCAGCTCCCAGCGCATCGACAACAAGCAAGGCCAGGCGCTCCACCTTGCCCTCTATGCCCACTGTCGGGCTGGCGCAACGGAGCAAGTCGATGCCCTGCGCAACGAGTTGTTCGGCGACCGCAAAGGCAAAACACCCGCGGAGACTCTCGGTCCCGAGTTTGCTCGCAACCTGAAACAAAACCCCGGCGTGGACGGATGCTGGGCGGCTGCTTGGGATATGGACTGGCAGCGCCAAGAGACTGGCGCGTTTTAAGTACCGGACCGACGGCGGGATTGAAGCCATCGGCGCGTCATCTACGAGCGCGTCTATTGTTAGCGCGTATAGTACAGGGTCTTCGATCGGCGCGAGAAGTGGCGTATTCAGGGGGGCTACTGCGCGTGTGTTGCGCGGCTGTTACGAGCCTTTGTCCGTGCGCCAATCGACATACGCCGAACCGGCCTTTGGGAGGCGAGTGTTAAGCATGGCGGAACCCTCGGTGCTTCGTGGCGAAGAACTCACTGTCATTCGCGAAGAAGAACTGCTGCTGCAGAACGTTCGCGAAGCCATCCTCGAAGCGAACATAAAGCGCGGTGCGAAGAGCTCGCAGCTTCGAATGTCGACCCTGCGCACGGATATTGAAGACGCGGATATGGACGACGTCGCCGCGATCGCCGCCGAGGCCCAACGCGTCCGCGCCACCTCGAGCCTACAACACAGTGCGGCGGGCTCGGATATCGACGTGCCCTACTTCGCTCACATGCAGCTCGAAACCGATCGCGGTGTGCGCGACGTCTTGCTGGGCCAGACTTCACTGATCGACAACAAGCGCAAAGTCGCGATCGTGGACTGGCGCGCGGCCCCGGTGGCTGAAGTGTTTTTTCAATACACCGAGGGCGAAGACTACGCGCAAGACCTACCCGGACGCAGCGTCGAAGGCGTGCTCATAAAGCGTCGAATTCTCGCGTTTCACCGAGGCCAGCTGATCCACGTCCAAACGCCAACAATGTCTCTACGCCGAGAGCCCAATGGCAACTGGTCCCGGGACGCGCGACACGAACCGACCAAACTCGAAGGTGGCGAAGGCGGAGGCCTCGCACAGCGCATCATCGGCACGGGACGCAGCGGCGAAAAGCTGCCTGTCGTCTCATCCCTACTCGACGCACAGCAGTATGAAGCGCTTACCAGTGACCCGACGCGCCCACTGCTGGTACTCGGCGGTGCGGGTTGCGGCAAGACAACCGTGGCGCTTCATCGCTTGGCGCATCTCGCCTTTCAAGATGCCGAGAAGTACGCGCCCGAGAACCTCATCGTGTTCGTCCCCGAAGAAGGCCTCGTTCGGCTGACCCGCACTCTTCTTGAAGAGCTGGGGATGGAGACGGTTACGGTCACAACCATCGATCGATGGTTTGCAGAACTTGCCAAGCGCCTGTTTCCGAACCTGCCAACTCGCCTCGCAGTTTCGACTCCGGCCACCGTCATTCGCCTGAAGCGCCACCCGGCTTTGTCCGGCCTCCTCAAAGGGATGGCCGACCGAGCGGGCAGCGTGACTGCCGCCGAGATCGATCGACGCCTGCGCGCGGATGGCGCATTTGAAGCCCACTTCAGCAGGGCGACTGACGACTACCCATTGGCGCGTCTTGAGGCTGCGCTCGAAGCGACTCTGCTCGAGCACTCGAGTTCCGAGCACGAGCTGATGCGCGAAGTCTTCGCCCAAGAACGCGCGCACTTCAGCAACCCTGAGGTCGATCGCGAACGCTTGCAGGGCGATCGAGTGCTGCTCGAGCGCGTTGTTGAGGACGCCAACGGCGAGTTGCCCAAGAGCGTCATCGATCGATTGCTCTCGCGGTTTCGCATTCAAGATTCGCCAACCGCGGAAGAGGAATTCGCCGAAGTCGAAATCGGCCGCCGGACCACCATCGACGGCCTATCGCTCGACGCCGGTACGCCCACCGAAGACGCCGGCTCGATCGACGTCGAAGACTTTGCCTTGTTGATCGAGCTCTACCGACTCAAGACCGGCGCATCGCTCGCTGCCAAAGCCAAGTTCGAGCCCTACGCCCACGTGGTACTCGACGAAGCCCAAGAACTGTCTCAAGTTGAATTGCACGTACTCGGCAAAGCCGTTGCCGAGGAGGGGAGCGTCACCGTTGCGGGCGACTCCGCCCAACAAATCGGTATCGGCTCGCACTTCGTCAGCTGGGACCATGTACTCGGTGCACTTGAGCAAGGCGGCGCGTCTCCCGTCACACTCGCAACGAGCTACCGCTGCACCCGACCCATCATCGAGTTTGCTCACGCGGTACTCGGGCCACTCGCCCCAGACGAAGCACCGATTTCGACGAAAAACGGTTCACCGGTTTCGCGGTCTCTGCTTTCGAGCGACATGCACGCCGCGATCTTGTTGAGCGAGTCGTTGGCCGACCTGCAAACCCGCGAGGCTACGGCCCAAGTCGCCATCATCACACGCGAAGACCAGACCGCCATTCGCTTGCATGAGACGCTGCGCCAACAACTGCCCGTGCGTCTTGTGCTCGACGGGGAGTTCTCCTTCAAGCCGGGCATCGACATCACATCGGTGCCCCACGTGAAGGGCCTTGAGTTTGACTACGTCGTTATCCCTGACGCTTCGCGGGAGACCTACCCAACTGACCCGGGCTCCCGGCGCATGCTCCACGTCGCCGCGACGCGAGCGATCCACCAACTGTGGGTGCTCGCAACCGGCAGCTGGTCCGAGGTGTTGCCCAAGGTGCCGCGCTAGGCGCGATTCGGAACAACGGCAGCCACATTTTGAACGTTGGCGTCGCGCGACGCGGCCTTGGGGTGGCGCTAGGGTATAGACATGCCGTACATCGAAGATCGACTCGTCCACGACGCAGACGCCCATATCATGGAAACCCCGAGCTGGCTCAGCGACTACGCCGACCCGGCCATTCGCGAGCGGATCAAGCAGCCCACCTACGTAAACGAGCTGAAGCAAACCGGCGACAACGACGCCCAACTCAAAAACCTCGACGCCGCCTTCACAAAGATCGCCAAGCAGCACGCCTCAGCCGAATATCGGGCCGACGAAGCCGCCGAAATCATGAACCGCAAAAACTTTGCGGCAACCGGTGCCTTCATTGCCGAAGATCGACCCCGCTCTCTCGACCTCATCGGCGTCGCGAGCCAACTGGTCTTCAACACCTTCCACAATTCAAAGCTCCACAACTGGGAACACGGCGACGATCTCGACCTCGCCTACGGCGCGGCCCGCGCCCACAACCGCGGCATGGTCGACTTCTGCAGCGTCGACCCGCGCTTGCTCTCGACTTGCTACGTCCCACTCGCCGACTTCGAACGCACCAACGCAATGGGGAAAGAAGCACTCGACATGGGCGCAGCAGCATTGCTCGTCGCCTCGGGTTGCCCAAACGGCCACTCCCCAAGCCACCGCAGCCTCGACCCCTTGTGGGCCATGGCCCAGGAAGCCGGCATCCCGATCGTGTTTCACGTCGGGGGCACGGGAGACTTAATCGACCCGAACTACTTTCTAAACGGCCTGCCGATCCCCGCCGACTTCCACGGAGGCGAAGAGAACTTCCGCTCGATCGACTACATGGGCATCCCCGGACCGCCAATGCAAACGCTTGCCACCATGATCTTCGACGGCGTCCTCGAACGCTTTCCAACTCTTCGCATCGGCGTCATCGAACAGGGTGCGATTTGGTTGCCCAGCTTCCTCAAGCAAATGGAATCGGCGATGGACGCGTTTGCACGCCACGAAGAACGCTTGAAGGATTTGTCTCTAACGCCAACCGAGTACATGCAGCGCCAGGTGCGCGTGACGCCCTACCCCACCGAAGACGTCGGCTGGATTACGGAACAGGTCGGCCCGGACATGTGCTTGTTCTCGACAGACTACCCGCACGTTGAAGGTGGTCGGAGACCGTACGAGCGATTCGAGCGGAGTCTTGGGGATGCGAGTGACGCGGTTCGCAAGCGGTTTTACTGCGACAACTTTGTTGATTTGATGGGGAACGGGTTGCCGGCAGGACTGGCGGGGTAGTCGTTAGGGCTTGCGGCCATCGTGATGTCCTTCGCGAAACCAACACTCCCTCTCCCCACCAACCCAACCGACTCGCTGATCGTGGCCTCACCGTGCCCGGCTACTTTCCCCAGGTGGTGCAACCAGGCTCAACGCCCTTTCCAGAGCGGACTTCGCACGCTTCACCGTCTGAATACGCGTAGATGGCAGCGCCATGCTTCATGCCATCACGCCACCCTCCCACGTAGTGCCCACCGTCAAAACGAGTGCCCGTCCCGTAGCCGTTCGCAAATCCTCGAACGAACATTCCTTCGGGCACGCTCCCGCTCCCGTACTGGACCTGCCCATGGCCGTGCGCAACCCTGCCTGGCATCGGCCAGAGTACTCGCCGTCTGGCTCTTGGCCCGGGTCGGAATAGCGATAGACGCAGGCTTCCGTGATTGCGTCCTGCGCGAGGGCTAGTGCGCTCGGCACTCCGACAGAGGCCGCGATTAACAGGATGACCCAAAATCTGTACATCATCTTTTCAGAATGGCGGGCGCATTCTGAGACACGGTGAATACAACAAACGACTTCACAGCAAGCACTGCTGGCGGTCTTAGTAGGGAACAATCGCCGAACTACTCCCCGCGCATCTCGACCGCAACAACTTCGGCGCGTTCAAGCGCGCGCAGCACGTTCTCGCCAAGCACCTTACGCACCGTCTCCGGAGAGTGTCCGCGGGCCAACAAGCCGTCGGTCAAGCTGGGGAGTTTGCTGATCTCTTCCATGCCGACGGGCATGCTCGGCACTCCGTCCCAATCCGCACCGACGCCGACGTGGTCCGCACCCGCGACCTTGATCGCGTGATCGAAGTGGTCGAGCAGTACGTCCATTGAAGTTTGCGGTACGGGGTACTTGCCAAAGTGATCGGCAAATGCCGCACGCCGCGCCCCTGGGTCGTCGCCCGCCTTCGCCATCATGGCGCCAATCGCCGGGCCGTGCTTGGCGAAGTATTCGCGGGCTTCGTCTCGCGCCTTCTCATCGATGTAGACGGGATAGAAGTTGATCATCACAACACCACCGTTCGCCGCGAGGGCGTGCAGCATCTCGTCGGTCATGTTGCGCGGATGGTCTGCGATGGCGCGCACCGACGAGTGCGAGGCGATGACGGGCGCTCGCGAGACCGCGACGGTGTCGAAGAACGTTTTATCGGAGACGTGTGAGATGTCGACGAGCATCCCGATGCGGTTCATCTCGGTGACGATCTCTTTGCCAAACGCAGTGAGCCCGTTGTGCACCGGCTCCGGAGTTTCGCTTGTGCCCGACGAGTCGGCCCAACCCGTGTGGAACGAGTGGGTGAGCGTCATGTACCGCACGCCAAGGCGGTGGAAGTTGCGAAGCGCCGGCAGGCTGTCCTCGATGATGTGGCCGCCTTCGATGCCCATCAGGCTTACGAACTTGCCATCGGCAACGGCGCTGCGAATTTCGCGGACGCTTTTTGCGATGACGACGTCATCGGGATTGCGGGCCGCCATTTCGTAGATGCCGTCGATTCGCTCCAACGCTTCTCGTAGAGCTGCACCCGGCGTCTCGCGTTTGCCCATGTAGATGGACCAAAACTGAACGTCGAGCCCGCCTTCGCGGATGCGAGGCAAGTCCATGTCGCCATCGCTTGCGTCGTGGCGATCGGCAAACGACCAGCTCGGGTCTTCAAACTTGGGCGTCGTGTCCGAGTGTCCGTCGATCACGATTGAATCGAAGTGAAGCTTGCGGGCGGCATCGCCGGGTGTCGCGCATGCGCCGAGAAGCACGGCCAACGCCGTGACGAACAACAAGTGCACCAAGCTTCGAACTCGCATCTCTTCAAACATCATCGACCTTCCTCGAATGGCTAACGCCACAGGGCTCTAAAAAACCGCAGCGTGCTTACTGCATCTCAACAAGATTGCGGAGCTTGTCGAGGGTCTGCACGCGCTCTTTCGTGTCATTACCAATCAACATCGCGTTCAACGTCGTAACACCCGACTCCTTCAACGCCGCCAGGCGATCGTTCACGAAGCCTGCTGGGCCAATCAATGTCGTCGCATCGATAAACGACTGCGGCACAGCGGCGGCGGCCTCCTGCTTCTTGCCATCGAGATAGAGGTCCTGAATCAGCTTGGCCTCTTTCTCGTAGCCGTAGCTTGCGAAGACATCGTTGTAGAAGTTCTTGCCTCGCGCCCCCATGCCGCCGATGTAGAGCGCCGCCATTGGGCGGCCGATGCCGCGCATGGATTCAAGGCCTTCGCCGATCCCGACAACACCGCCTGCGAAAATTTCGAGAGGTGCTCGGTTCGGATCGCGCTTCTTGAGGCCGGCTTCAAGTGCCGCGCCCCAACGCTCTTTTGCCTTCTCGGGGTAATAGAAGATCGGCAACCAACCGTCGGCGAGTTCGGCCGTCATCTCGACACTCTTCGGGCCCAGGGCCGCGACCGCGATCGGCACTTCTTCACGCACTGGGTGCGCGATCAGTTTAAGGGCCTTGCCCATGCCTGTACCCTCGTCGGGGCCGAGCGGCATTTTGTATTTTTTGCCTTCGAATTCGAGGCGATCGCGCGTCCAAACTTTTCGACAGATCTCGATAATCTCGCGGGTGCGAGTAACGGGCGCGTCGTAGGCCACGCCGTGAAAGCCTTCGATCACTTGCGGGCCCGATGCCCCAATGCCCAATACCGCGCGGCCGTTCGAAAGTGCATCGACACCGGCAGCCGTCATCGCGAGCAAGGTGGGGGTGCGGGTGTAGATCGGCAAGATGCCCGATGCGATCCGTACCTTCTCGGTCTTTGCGGCGATGTATCCCATCAGCGATACGCCGTCGAAGCCGTAGGCCTCGGCGACCCAGACCAAGTCGAGCCCGGCCTTCTCGAGTTCTTGAACTTCAGCAACGGTTTCGAAGAACCCGCCTGCATAACCAAGTTGTGTGCTGACCTTCATGCTCTAGCTCTCCTCTACGCCGTGCATTGGGCGGCTCTTGCATCATCTGGGGAGTTGAATGAGTACCACCGACGGGGCTCTGTGTCTGTGCCGTATCCAAAGTCGTTGCGCCCCCAAAAGGGCCCTTGCGTCGCACAAGATTCGCGTGGTAAAGACCATCCCATGACAAAAAAAGAGACAAACACAATGAACGGTCAATGGCGCTTGCGAGCACGCCCCAGCGGAATGATTAAGGAATCGGACTTCGAGCGCGTCGACGAGCCGGTAGGCGAGCCCGGGGAAGGTGAATTCCTCGTGCGCAATCTTTACTTTGCCTTCGAGCCCGCCATGCGCGGCTGGCTGAACGACGTAAAAAGCTACGTGCCACCCGTGGGCATTGGCGAAGTGATGCGAGCCTCAACCGTTGGTGAAGTCATTGAAAGCAACCACAAGGGCTATCCCGTCGGCACCCTGGTTTCGGGCATGTTGGGCTGGCAGCAATATGCGGTCTGCGACGGAAAGCCAGGGTTGATGGGGGGCATCAGCGCCCTGCCCGCTGGCACCGACCCCGCGCTGGCACTCGGCGCGATGGGGGGCACGGGCATGACGGCGTACTTCGGCATGATGGACATCGGCAAGCCGAAAGAAGGCGATGTTGTTCTCATCTCAGGCGCTGCAGGCGCAACGGGCTCAATCGCCGGACAGATCGCCAAGATTCAAGGCGCTTCAAAGGTGATCGGCATCGCGGGGGGCGAGCGCAAATGCGCTTGGCTTACCGAGCACGCCGGTTTTGATGCCGCAATTGACTACAAGGCCGACAACGTTAGAGAGCGCCTGCGTGCAGAGTGCCCCAAAGGCATCGACCTCTTCTTTGACAACGTGGGCGGCGACATACTCGATGACGCACTGCTCAACATGGCACAGAACGGGCGTATCGTTTTGTGCGGCGGCATCTCCGCGTACAACGAAGACGAACTTCCCGCCGGCCCGAAGAACTACATGCAGCTGGTGATCCGCCGCTGCACGATGCAGGGCTTTATCCTGATCGATCACTTCCATCGCGCGGGAGAGGCGTTGCGCGATCTCTCGACATGGATCGAAGACGGACGTCTGGTCCACGCCGCCGACATTCAAGAGGGTTTCGAGAACACGCCCAAGACCTTCTTGCGCTTGTTCTCAGGCGCAAACCTGGGCAAGCAGCTGTTGAAGATCGTCTAGCGAACTGCGCGCATGAGCGGTGACAACGGTGTCGCGCGGCTCCGAAGATCCGGCAAAAGCTTACGGGCCATGACCTACGAACCTGACCTATGGAAGGTCGATCGAGACCGGACACTCCATAACCGCTTCTTCAATGGCTAGGGTGCAGAAGGTAAGCATGGAGAGGTCGGCTTCGCTGAGGTTTACAAAGAAGAATACGTCTGCGCAGTCGTCGAGCTCGGCAACACACTCAAACGTGTCCATCTGCGCTTCGGAGCAGTCTTTGCCGTCGAACTCTTCGGCTTCTTCGATGTCGGACACGCACGTGCTAACGCAGATATCTTCGCCATCGGGAATCTCGAGACACTCGGGATGCAGCCTCTCGCAATAGTCTTCGCAGATCTTCTCGAGGCGCCCGCCACCACCACTGCTGTCACAACCAAGAGTCGGTACGGCGAGGAGTGATAACAGCGCAAAAATCGTGAGGCTCTTCATGACGTTCATCTCAGGTCTGCTTTTTGGTCGAAGTGCGAGGAGTGCCAGTGGTCTTTGACGGCGACGGTTCGCCACCGAAGGCTGATACTAACCCGAAGGGGACACTCGGTTCAACAAACCGGGCCCACTAGAGAAATTGCGCATCTCAGAACACGGCACTCCCCGTAGGGGGCACCTACCGACCCATCGCCGAGGGTCGTCT
>JBLHOB010000045.1:0-11092 GCA_047619425.1 Myxococcota bacterium | reverse complement strand
TCAGGGGTCCGAAACTCGGTGTACGCCGGTTTCGGCTGCTCGATCACTGTCTCGCTCATCTGTGTTTCTCCATAGGCGCCAAGCGGCGGATCTTAGGCCGAACCGCGATGGGGCGCCGCTCGGTTTTTACAAGCTCACCAAAGGCTCACGGGACCGCGCGCAAAGCGAAACCACGCGCTGAGGCCACGGCCCTCCCGTACCCGCGAGACGACGTCCTCGTGGATGACACATAAGCGGGTCAATCGCTGCTCTTTCGCCCCCTATGGGACGTCGTGTCGAGTGGATCGAGCCCGCCGTATCAGCCCGGTTCCGCCACGGTGTAGGGGCGCTGGGGAATTGCAGCCTTCCAGCCTTCCTTCTCGAAATCCGCTCGAGAGCAATGCCCCAACTGCGGGACGTACTCGGCGATCTCGGGGTCCGCCTCGCCCGTGTCGACGGCCTTCTTGAGGAGCTGGAGCAGGTGATCTCGTCCCATAAGGAAGCGGAAGCAGAGCCAGCCGTCGAGGTACGGCCCCCAGTCGATCCGCGTGACCCCGTTTTCGGCCGTCGCGTTGCTAGGCGTATCTTTGGCCGCGCACACAACGACGGTGTAGTAGCCGTCGTCGTCGAGGGCGATCTGGTAGTCGATCTTCGCCTCTCGCGAGACGCCCGCGAACATGTTGTAGGTATTGAGCGTCCAGCTGCGAATCTGCTTGCCCGGGGTGTAGACGGGCTCGTCGGGGGTCTTCGGTGTGGTGAAGGCCTTGGCGCGAGCTACGTAAAGCTCACCGTGCGCGTGGGAGTAGGGAGCCTCGATGTAGAGGTAGTCGCGGCTCGCCAGGATGTCGTTGGGCATCCCCCAGTTGTGCTTGGTGTCCATCTTCCCGCCATTGAAGATGCCGCGGTAGTCGGGGATCGGGAGAGCGACCATGCGGGTCTTGTCCTCCGGCGGTGCGTACTCGGCCGGATAGGGATCGATCTCGGGATAGTGCTTTACCTCGTTGCCCTCGGCGTCGAAAATGGTGATCGACGGCAGGAGAACGCCGGCGCTATTCGGCGGCAGCGCGCCCATGTCGGCGCCCGCGATGCGCAGGGTGCAGTAGGCCGAGCGGTTGTACGAGCCGTCGCGCTTCTCGCCCACGTAGCTGGTGTTGGGCTCGGGGTTTTCGGGACGAGGTTTGAAGACCATCTGGCACGTGTAGCGGCGCCCCATGCCTTCGGGCACCGGGCCCCGGAAGGGGTTCGCGCTGCCTTCGTCGGGGTCGAGGTCCACGTCGACCAGCGAGTCGAGGTAGTTGGTATCGAAGTCGCAGGGATGGAAGGCGAAGTAGCGCGCTTGCATGTACTCGCCCTTGAAGACGACGCGTCCCCCCGGTGGCATCCACTCGAAGCCGCGCGGCACAAGGGCCTCTTCCTTTGCGCACCAGAAGCGGTTTGCAAAGTAATTCCCAGCAGAAGTGTCGATGGTGTAGGGCCAGCGGTTGTTGCTGAGAGGGCTGCAGATCTGCGGCCACCCTGGGCAGTTGGAAAGTGCGGGAAGCCGCCCCACGACGTATTTTTCATCGTCGAGTCGAATGCCGTACTTCTCGGCGATGAATTCCGAGATCCGCCCCTCAACTCCGGCGAGCTCAGGATTGATCAAGCTAGCGAAGGTGGTGAAGACCCCTTTGCCGTCGTCGACCAAAGGCTTTGTGTAGGTGTCGAGGAGTGACTGCAGGTCTTCGCGGATTTCGTCCGGAGCGACCTCAACCAGCTGCCGAATAACGTCCGTGTGCCCTACGAATTCGTTCCAGTCCTGCTTCACAGGGAGCTCGCCGCGGGTGAGTTTCTCAAGGCGATCTCGGAACACTTCGTATTGATCCATGGGGTTCTCCTGCTTGGGGTGAGGCAATCGACCGGGGAGAAGGAATAGGAGAAACAAGCCGAGCTGTCGAGAACTTGGTCGAACTACAGACGACTCTCGCGCGGCCCGGCTACGTGCTCGCTTTCGCCCCATCCAGCCGCGGTCGTAGTATCTTCGGGGGCATAATAGACTGACGTAACGCTCGTCCCAGAGCATGCCGCTACAAACGAATGGCCCACTTCCCGGACGGAATAAACATGCGCGCCCAGCGCAGGAGTAACGAATGACTAGCAAGAATCAGGCGCTGCCCAATAATGGGTCGACCGAACACTATGACGCGGTAATCATCGGAGCGGGTGTCAGCGGTATGTACGCCCTATACCACCTGCGCAAGATGGGGCTTTCGGTGCGCGCCTACGACGGCGCCAGCGACGTCGGCGGCACCTGGTGGTACAACCGCTATCCCGGGGCACGAGTCGATGGCCCGGGCAGCCCATTCTACTGTTACACCTTCACGGATGAACTCATGAAGGAGTGGGACTGGACCGAGACCCAGTCCGCGCAGCCCGACGTGTTGGCCTACCTCGAACATGTTGCCGATCGGTTCGACCTTCGCAGTGACATCCAGTTCGAGACGTGGGTACAAGACGCTCAATACGACGAAGCGGCGCAACGCTGGACAGTGGAGACCAGCACCGGTGTGCGCGCCTCGGCTCAGTATCTAATCTGTGCGGTGGGCGCTCTCTCAACGGCCAACATGCCCGACATCCCTGGGATCAATGACTTTGCCGGCGAGACCTATCACACCGGTCAGTGGCCGCATGAGCCTGTTTCTTTCGAGGGCAAGCGCGTGGCGGTGATCGGCACGGGTTCGTCTGGCATCCAGGCGATCCCCGAAATCGCCAAAGAAGCGGCGCATGTGACCGTGCTCCAGCGCACCGCGCAATACGCCTTCCCGGCCGGGAACCGCGCTCTCACGCCCGACGACATGGCGAAAGCAAGAAAGGAATTTGACGCGACCCGCGAGAAGATGATCGCGCACCCCGGAGGCTTCCCCGTCGATTCCCATGAGCGCATGGCTATGGACTACACCCCCGAAGAGCGCCGAGCCCGGTACGAAGAGCTATGGCAGCGCGGTAGCTTCATGTTCTTCCTCGACGGCTACAACGACGTCGCGACCAGCGAGGAGGCGAACGCGTCGCTGGCCGACTTCGTGCGCGACAAGATCCGCGGGATCGTGAAGGACAAAGAGACCGCCGATAAGTTGATGCCCGACCACTTCGTGATGACCAAGCGGCCGATCCTCGACAATGGCTACTTCGAGACCTACAACCGCGACAACGTCACGTTGGTCGACCTGCGCGAGGAACCCATCGAGCGATTCACAGAAACCAGCGTGGTCACCGCATCGGGCGAGTACCCGATCGACATGCTCGTGCTCGCGACTGGCTTCGATGCCATCAGTGGCTCGATGCTGCGCCTCAACCCGCAGGGACGTGATGGCATACGCCTAGAGCAGAGGTGGAGCGACCGATTCCACAACTATCTAGGTCTTACCATCAACGGCTTTCCCAACCTGTTCATGCTCCACGGCCCTGGTTCGCCCGGCGTGTTCTACAACATGCCCCTCGGCGCCGAGCGCCAGATGGACTGGGTCGGCAATTGCGTGAACCACTTGAAAGAACAAGGCATGGGTGCCGTCGAGCCAACCACGGACAGCGAGAAGGCCTGGGGCGACGAAGTCAACGGCATCGCGAGCTTCACCCTCTTCCCCCGCACCGACTCGTGGTGGACGGGTGCAAACATCCCGGGCAAGCCGAGATACTTCTCCGCCTACCTCGGCGGCTCGATTTACTACCAACGCATCAGCGACGTGGCAGCTGGGGGCTACGCGGGGTTCGAGTTTGAAAAGGCGCATGCCAAGGACGACGTCTAGCTGCCGCGGACACCTCCGCCTCGGCCTCGGCTCGGTCGGCGACCGCGTGGTGGAGGCTGCGGGATTTGAAGCGGAGTCCGTCAGCGGAATTACTGAGGGAACAGGGCCTTATCACTCCTTTTCCAAATCCACGATTGAGACGGGCACTTCAATTCCGCCTCGCGATCGCAGGACTCTCAGACGTTGCAGTACGCAAAATCGAAACACGAAACCACGTTACGAGCCAAGACAGATCAAAGAACAGAACATAGAACACTGGCAGAAC
Source organism: Myxococcota bacterium (assembly GCA_047619425.1). GTDB lineage: Bacteria > Myxococcota_A > UBA9160 > UBA9160 > UBA4427 > DUBZ01. The sequence goes on along the minus strand of JBLHOB010000045.1, from coordinate 7,069 downwards.
CAAAAATTTCGTGTTCATCAACACAGTCGTCGACAAGTGAAATGACGCGAGGCCTAGGAAGATCAAAACCCGAACACACGTCCTGGGAATCAGGAGTGCAACCGGGACCAGCAGTTCCAGCGCCACAGAGCTCATTGCGAAAACGCGCACCAGCTCGGGAATCTTCGCAAGCTCGTACGCGAGCGCGCTTCCCGCCGGCACGCCATCCACGAAGCCGTAGCGCACGGATCGCACGAGTAGCATGTGTTGCAAGTTATCCGGCTCAAACCAAGCAAGCCCACTCGCACGAAACTTCGCAAGCGCACTCCAAAAATAAAACGAACACAAATACAGCTGGGAAGCGCGGATCGGCCAACTCGCTTCCCAAATCTCAAGTGAAGTGACCGCACCGTGCTTGCGTCTGCGCCACGCATCAATCGAAAATACGTCGCCGCTTCGAGACAGAAGAAAGAACCCGACAATATGCACAGGCACGATATAGCGGTGATGGAACTGCCCCGTCATGCTTTCGGACATCCCAACGAGAAGGAAAATACAACCAAGCATCAAAAAAGCTGACGTGCGCGTGAATGCCCCTAAGGCGAACATCAACGATGACGCGAGCAACAATGCGAACCCGACTCCGACAAGCTCCGGATCAAATCGCTCGACACCCAAGAGCTCGAAGTACCAGATGGGTTTCACAAAGTAAAAGACTGCAGAATCACTATTGACCTTCACCAGACCGCGAAATTGCTGAATGTGATAGGCGAGCAAGCCCAGGCCCATCACGCCGCGCGACACACCAAGATGTTGGGGGTCATGCCCGCAGAACAAGAACGCGTTCCACCTCGCTGGTATCCACTGGAGGATCGTCACTCGAAATCTCCCGACCAAGTGGGATCCCAGGTAATCCGGATATCGCGCGAATCCAACCGAAGTAATTCCAGGCTCTTTGTGTCGAAGAGCTGCATGCGCCCCGTCGCCTCAAGCGCAACGATAAAGCCCGGATCGGCTGGCTCATGCCCCAAGGTCTTATTGAGGCTCGCAAACAGACGTCGTTTCCATCCTGCGCCCTCACCGTCTCCTCTGGGCCCATCTCCTAAGAAGATGCGGTCGATGGGTCCAAGCTCAAATGTTTGTTTTGGCAGTCCGAACGTGCGTCCGTAGTAGAGTGCGGCCATTCGACTAGTGCCAATATCGAGATCGCGTGCCTTCAACCAACTTTGCGCGCCGTCCTGCCGAGTGACACGCCAACCATTGTCTTTCAAATGATTTCGATCGCGAAGCTCGACGGCCACTTCCGGGCCTTCAAATGAGTGGGCATTCGCAAACATCGGCGCCCACGTGAACGGCAGATGATCAACGCGCATTGCCATGGCTAGCCACACAATCGCAACATGCCCCGCGACAATTCGACCGACCGTCTTTTGTGACAACATTGCGAACCGCATCTCCAGGCCAGACGCTACTCGACCCCAAATTCTTTATTGCTCTGGTTTCGACACAGGATAGACGACTCGGCGACTCGACACCCCAGAGCCAGCGGCCGAAGGTGCCGGCAGCGACGCGGAAGGCACCCAAACCCAGTACATCGACACCCAACGATCAAGCAGACGTGACGGGCTCGCTACCGAAGTACTTCGACCAGAGTACGTTGATGCGCTTCGAGAGATCGAAGAACAACACGAACACAACCGGGAGCAAGAAAAAAGCCAAACTCCATCACCAAGGTCGCAGCGGTGAGCAATTGGACAAACTCCGGGCTTTGGGCCGCTGAAGCCTCAATCGGGCTTCCGGTGACCACGCCATTCTCGAAGCCACCCCGCACGGCACGCTCAAAAACAAGAAGCTGCCGACGTAGAGTTGCGCCACACGAATCGGCTGGATCGCAGTGGATCTCCCCCCGAGACCGTGGACATCGAGAGGCTGATGTTTGAGGCGGCTTCAAATTCTTCCGAGCTCACACCGCCAAGATGACTCTGCGTGAGTTCGTTTCGGTTCGGCGGGAATGCGGGATCCAGCGCCGCGTCTTCTGACCTACAAAAAGATGAAGCGGCTCGCGATCGCCTGCGTTCCTTCGATGCTCGAAAAACTCACAGCGTGATGGTGAAGGCATCGACGTTGTGCGGCAGCCAGCGCTTGCCCCGATCGAGCCGCGCGGTTTCGTCCAGATAGCTGAAGATCATCCCACGCAGGCGCTCCGGCAGGCGACCCGTGGGAACCTGCGCCAGAAAATCTGAGATGCGGATGCCGAGCTCGGAGTCGGGCTCACAGCAATCAGTCACGTCGAGGGTTGCCTCGATGCGTTTGCGCTCAAAGGGAACCTCGATGCGATCGAGGTGTTCGCTCAGATCCTCGCTGAACCAGGTTGGCTCGCGGTCCTCCAGCTCCCAGAAGGCAGACGAGAGCTCGTTCAGGCTGTCGTTCGAGGCGATCAAGATGGCGAGTCGTCCGTCGCCGTCGACGAAGTCGCAGGCTTTCTCGAAGGCCTGCTTCGGGTCCTTCATGTAGTAGAGAGAGTGCACCATCAGGACCAGATCGAAGCGGCGCTCGGCTTCGAAGTCTTCGAAACGCGCGTTGTGCCCCTCCACGCTGACACCGTCTTCTTCCTCGGAACCCATTTGCGCGACGAAACGCGCACACTGCTGAGCATCCGGCTCTAGGCCAACGTAATTCAACGTCGACACACGCGCGGAACCCGCAGCCAGAAACTCAGTGTCGAGATCACCGGCCCCACAGCCAATACTGAGGACCTGCGAGTGATCGGACGAGAGCGCAGGAACGATGTCCTCAGCAAACCAGTCGATGATCTTCTCGCGCTGGTTGCTGGCGGCCTCGTAGGCTTCCATACAGGTTGCGTACCGCTCCCCTTCAAGGGGAGCAAAGGAAGCCAGGTGTTCCAGCTCCTGCATAATATCGGCGATTTTCACGGTGCCTTTCGCGCAACGGGTGCGACAAGTGCGGATCGGAGTGCGGGGTCGGGGACAAAAGCGCGATGCCGCGGATACCGCGGATACGGCTGAGCATGAAGACGCAAGATGTGCTCAACTGGCGCTAGATGATCAAGCTTAGCCGAGTTTCGAAGAACTACACGGGAGTGACCGCCCTCGATTGCTGCGACCTCTCCATCCAGGCGAGTCGCACGACGGTGCTGATCGGCCCGTCGGGGTGCGGTAAGTCAACGATTCTGCGACTGATTATTGGTCTCGAGCTGCCGGACGCTGGCAATATTTCCTTTTCGGGACGTGTCCTTGAGCCAGAGAACATGCCGTCGCTGCGACACAAAATGGGGTACGTGATCCAAGACGGAGGCTTGTTCCCGCACCTCAGTGCCCGAGACAATGTCACGCTAATGGCACGCCACCTCGGCTGGCCCACCGAGCGCATCGCTCTACGCGTCCGCGAGCTTGCCGAATTGACTCACTTCCCCATCGACGGCCTGGATCGCTTTCCCGTTCAGCTCTCGGGAGGACAGCAACAACGCGTCAGTCTGATGCGCGCCCTGATGCTCGATCCCGAGGTCCTGCTCCTCGACGAACCACTCGGGGCGCTCGACCCCATGATCCGTTTTGATCTGCAGACCGAGTTGCGCGAGATCTTCTCCCGTCTGGGCAAGACGGTGGTGATGGTGACGCACGACCTCGGCGAAGCCGCATTCTTTGGCGATACGATCGTGTTGTTGCGGGGTGGCCAGATCGTGCAAGAGGGAACGCTGCAGCAGATGTTGCACGACCCCGCAGACGCTTTTGTGGGTCGCTTCATCCAGGCACAGCGCGCGCCCCTCGAAGCCATGGAGAGTTCGAAATGATCGGCCACTGCGTCCGCGTGCTCTTCGTCATCGCCGTGCTAGCGGCGGGTGCTGCCGCCGCCGAAGAAAGCGGCGTCGTCGTCGGCTCCAAGAACTTCACCGAAGGCGTGGTGCTAGGCGAACTCGCTCGGTCACTGGCCGCTTCAACGGGTGCGAGCGCCGAGCATCGGCAAGCTCTCGGTGGTACGCGGCTGGTGTTCAACGCCCTCGTCTCGGGCGAAATCGATGTCTACGCCGAATACACTGGGACGCTCACCCACGAAATCCTCGCGCAGCAGGCCCCCGAATCACTGGCGCAGATCCGCGAGATCCTGAGCGAGTCGGGCATCGTCATGAGCGAGTCTCTCGGCTTTCGCGACAACTTTGCCCTGGGCATGCGCAAGGATACGGCGGAGCGTCTCGGCATCCGCAAAATCTCCGACCTGCGCGCCCATCCCGAACTGGTGTTTCGTTTCGGTACCGAGTTCATGGAGCGAGGAGATGGCTGGCCAGGACTCCGTCAACTCTACGCGTTGCCTCAAGAGGACGTACTCGGGATCGAGCACGACCTTGCGTACCGCGCGCTGGCGGCCGGCGACGCGGAGCTCACCGACCTCTACACGACGGACGCAGAGATTGCCTACTACGACCTACAGACGCTCGAAGACGATCTAGGCTACTTCCCACCGTACGAAGCGCACCTCCTGTATCGCACTGAGATCGCGGAAACCGAGCCCGCCGCGCTCGCGGCCATGTTGCGACTCGAAGGGAGCATCGACGAAGCGCAAATGATCGCGATGAATGCGCGCGTCAAACTCGACGGAACACAGGAAGCCAAGGTCGCCGCCGACTTCATCGGCGAGCACCTCGGAGTCGCGATCGAAGTGAACTCCAGCACGCGAATCGGACGCTTCTTGCGCAACACCGGCCAACACATTGCCCTCGTCGGGACGTCGCTGTGCGCAGCCATCTTGATCGCCATCCCCATGGGCATCGCGGCCGCGCATCGCCCACGTCTCGCCCCGGTGATCCTCGGTGTAGTGGGCGTTGCCCAGACGATTCCAGCGCTCGCTCTACTGGTCTTCATGATTCCGCTGTTCGGGATCGGCGCCGGCCCCGCCATGGTCGCGCTTTTTCTCTACAGCCTGCTGCCCATCGTACGCAACACACACACCGGACTGACGGGGATTTCGCAGCCGCTGCGCGAATCCGCTGAAGCCCTCGGCCTGCCGGTCTGGGCGCGTCTGCGCCTCATCGAAGCTCCGCTGGCCGCGCCGTCGATCCTCGCCGGCATCAAGACAGCGGCCGTGATCAACGTAGGCGCGGCCACACTCGGCGCGCTGGTCGGCGCAGGAGGCTACGGCCAGCCGATCCTGTCTGGCATCCGCCTCGACGACATGGGGCTGATCCTCGAGGGCGCCATACCTGCCGCAGCGCTTGCGATCGGCGTACAGTGGCTATTCGACCTGGCAGAGCGAGCCGTCGTTCCGGCCGGCATCCGCGCAACCGCCCAGAACTGAGGGACCGAAAAGGAAGCATGACAGAGCAACTTGATACGTTCGAACGCAGCTGCGAGCACTGGAGTGACGCGGGCCGCGAGGAAATGGATGCCTTTTACGAACTCGCTCGGGTCGACTACCGCTACCTCGCCGAGGCCTATGACTGGCGGGGCGCATTCGCGGACCTTGCGAAACGAAAAGGCGGTGCACGACTGATCGACATCGCCTGCGGCAGCGGCAAGTTCCCAGAGGCCTTGCTCGAACACTCGGATGTCGCCGGGATCGCTGACATGACGGTCGAATACGACCTACTGGATCCGAGCCCCTTCTCGATTCGCGAAGCGCGCAGCGTGCTCGCACCCCCTTTCCGTGGAGCCGCTGAGTTCTGTTGCACGCTACAGGACTGGGACGTAGAACCTGGGAGCTACGACGTCGCCTGGGCTACGCATGCACTCTATTGTGTACCCGCCGAAGAGCTAAGCGAGGGACTGGGGCGGGTCTGCCGAGGGTTGTCAGACGATGGCTTCGGCTTCGTCGCGCAGGGTCTCCGCGACGGCCACTACGTCGGGTTCTATGATCATTTCCGCGCAACGCTACGCGACGAAACCCTCACGCCGTACAGTGATGGGGGCCAGGTCGACGCTACGCTGCGGAAGCTGGGCATGCAGGTTGTGACTCGTGAGATCGAGTACACGACTGTCGTGCCGGCAGACCGCCCGCGCCTGCTCGAATCCTACCTGCAGCGCTGCGCCTTCGACGACACCATCGGCCTCGACGAGATGATGCAGCGCGAGCCTCTCGCCGGTTATCTCGCGAGCTGCCGCGACAACACTTCGGGCGACTACCGTTTTCCTCAGCGCGTCGGCATGACGGTCTTCGCCCACTCCTCTGCCGCCCTTGCCGCGCTCCCGCCATCGCGCCGGGAGTCGGTCAAATGAAGAAGGACCTTCTGGCGCCGGCCAATGCCCAGAGCGAAGGGGTCACGACCGAATGGGCGGGGGACAACCAGCAATGGTGGAACTGGTACATGGCCAGCGCCGACAACGATGACAATGCCAAAAACGACGGCGACGCGACGCCACCGAACGCTGCCCAGACCCAGCCTGACAGCGCAGCGACGATTCCAACTCTGGACGATCTGGATAGCGAGCTGAACTCGCCCTACCCGCTCGCGCCCGACGCGATCGCGCGCTTCCGACGCGATGGCTACGTGAAGCTCGAAGCCGTGCTGTCTCCCGGTGCTCTCGCCCTGCTCCGGGCCGAGATGGAGGCGAGTCTGGTTGCGGAACTGGGTGAAGAACCGGACCTCGACTTTCGCAGTGGCGAGATGATGTGGCTCGAAAACGACATCTTTCGGCGCTTCGTGTTGAGCCGGCGGATCGCCGAGATTGCCGCAGCGCTGTTGGGCGTCACCCGGGTGCGCCTCTATCACGACAATGCCCTGGCGAAGGAGCCTGGCTGTGGACGAACGCCCTGGCACTACGATGCGGATCATTTCCCCATCGCGAGTCCCAACATCTGCACGGCATGGATCCCGCTGCAGGCCGTGCCCCGCAGTATGGGTCCACTCGCCTTCGCAGTCGGGATGGAGACCTATCGGCAAGTGAAGTCCGTAGGGTTCAACAAGTTCGATACCAGCTATGACCGCTCGGTTGCCGATATCTTCGCCGAGCGGGAAGTGGCGATCGATGACGGCCCCTTCGCCCTTGGCGAGATCAGCTTTCACCACAGTCTTTCGTTCCACACCGCGGGCCCGAACCACACGTCGCAATCGCGCATGGTGCTCGCAACGACCTACTTC
>JBLHOB010000044.1:0-11119 GCA_047619425.1 Myxococcota bacterium | reverse complement strand
GCACACGGCTACATGCTCCTCGGCTCCTTTTTGACCCCGTGGCGCAACGCACGCAAGGACGAGTACGCGGCTCGCAAGCCCGAGACACGCACACGCGCCATCATCGAAGTCGTACGCGCAATCAAGAATGAGGTGGGCGAAGACTTCCCGATCACATTGCGGATCTCGGGATACGAACGCGTTGCGGGCGGACGAGAGAGCTACGACACGGCGCGTATCGCGCCCGCACTTGAAGCCGCGGGGGTCGACGCCTTCCATGTAAGCGGCGGCGTAATCGATCGCTTGGTCACACAGATGGTCAACGGCGCGCACTATCCAAACGGCTTGAACGCCGCCTGTGCGGAGGCCGTGCGTCAAGTAGTCGATGTCCCGGTGATTGCGGTCGGTCGCATTCACAATCCCGAGATGGGCGCAGAGATGATCGCGGAGGGGCGCGCCGACTTGATCGCGATGGGACGCCCCCTACTTGCCGACCCCGAACTACCGAACAAGGTAAAGGCTGGCCGACTCGTTGACGTGCGCCGCTGCATCTCATGTGAAAACTGCATTGACGCGCTCGAGACTCACTTTGCCCTTGAATGCGCAATAAACCCGACGACCGGGCGCGAAGCCACTCTTACCCAGACGCGGGTCGCCGTCGCTAAACACGTCGTCATCATCGGTGCAGGCCCTGCCGGCCTCGAAGCCGCCCGAGTAGCCAGCGCCCGCGGCCATCGCGTGTCGCTGTTCGATCGCAATCACTACCTCGGCGGCGCTCTCGTGATGGCAGCAACCGTGCACGCGGAGAACCAACCCTTCCTCGACTATCTGATACGAGAAGTGCGCAAGAGCACGGCGAGTATTCACCTCGGCAAGGCGATTTCAACCGACGAGATCGAAGCGCTCGCCCCCGACGCAGTCATCGTTGCAACCGGTGGCCGTGTCGTCGCGCCCAAGATCACCGGAGACGACCTGCCCCACGTCCTGACAGGCAGCGAACTACGACAACTGCTCAGTGGCAACACCGATGGCAAGGTAGCCGCGAAGCTACCTGCCTGGCAGCGCGTGGGAGCGCGACTATTGGGTGGGCCCGTACAACGACTGCTGCAGCCAAATCTCCTGCGAACCATTACGCGCGCCTACCTTCCCCTCGGCAAGCGCGTTGTCATCATCGGCGCCGATCTTGCAGCAATCGAATTGGCAGAGTTCCTCGCCGCCCGAGGCAGGCATGTAAGCGTGATTGAAAGTGGCAACCAAATTGCTCCCGAAATTGGCATGAAACGACGCGACGAACATATGCTCGCTCTCGACCGGGCCAAGGTCGCGGTGAACATCGGCGTCAGCATTGACCGCATCGAACGCGAGGGCGTTGTTCTTTTGCTCGAATCCGGGCGCGAAAACCTTGTACGTGCCGACAACATTATTCTCGCGGGCGAGGTCGAGCCCGACACGGCACTGTTCGACTCCCTGCAAGGCCGCCTCCCTGAGGTTCACGCAATCGGCGACTGCACGGGACTCGGCCTGATTCGAAAGGCCGCCCTTGAAGGCGCGCAAATCGCAAACGCGCTGTAGAACGTTGCGCGTAAACCAACAAACCAACGAAGGAATTCATCATGAGTGACATTCATCCCGCCCTTGAAGCCGCCCAAAACTCCTGGCGCTGTGTCCAAAGCCACGACAAGGAGGGCTGGCTCGCATTGATGGCCGACGACGTCTGCATTGAAGACCCAATCGGTGAAGCCCCCACGAACCCCACCGGCAAAGGCGTCCGGGGCAAAGAAGAAGTCAGCGCCTTCTATGACTCCTTCATCGGCCCAGCAACCCTCGTCATTGAAACTCACGAGTCTCGCGCAGCAGGCAATGAATCAGCCCATCTCCTCACGCTCAACACGACTCTTTCCAATGGTGTAACGACGCGGGTCCGCGGATTTTTCACGTACCACCTAAATGACGCCGGCCTTCTCACCAACCTGCGAGGCTATTGGACACTCGCCGACATGACATTTGAACAACCGGAAAAAAAGTAGCGGAGCCCAGCACCGATGCGCTTTGGCTACCTCGAGACGATGACCGACCCCGCCTTCATGCGGCCACTTGCTTTGGCGGCCGAGGAGGCGGGCTACGACAGCTTCGTGGTTCCGGACAGCGTCTGTTATCCCGAACACTCCGACAGCAAATACCCCTACACCCAGGATGGGGGGCGCCAGTTTCTCGAGGACAAACCCTTTGTCGAAACCTTCGCGCTGATCTCTTATCTCTCGGCGATTACTGAGCGCATCCACTTTACGACGTCGGTGGTTAAGCTTCCGCTTCGCCATCCCGTGTTGATGGCAAAACAGTTGAGCTCAGTCGCACTGCTGTCGAACAATCGCTTGTCGCTTGGCGTTGGGATCAGCCCCTGGCCCGACGACTTCGAGGCGGTCGATGTCGAATGGAAAGGCCGAGGCAAACGGCTCGACGAAATGATCGACATCATTCGAGGCCTATGCGCCGGCGGGTTTTTCGCCTACGAGGGGGAAGTCTTCCAGGTGCCCAGCCTGAAGATCTGCCCTGTACCGACCGAACCTTTCCCGATTATCATCGGTGGCCACAGCGAGCCCGCACTCAAGCGCGCAGTGCGCACGGGCGACGGTTGGATCCACGCAGGCGGCGACACGGACGAACTCGACCCATTACTTGCCCGGGTTAACGAACTGCGTCGGGAGTACGGCAAAGAGAATGATCCCTTTCAGATTCACGTGATTTCAATGGATAGCTATACCCCTGATGGCATTCGACGCCTCGAGGACAAAGGCATTACTGATGTCATGGTCGGCTTTCGCAACTCCTACACCCTGGCCCAGGATCCGGAGCCTCTTGAAAAGAAAGTCTCTGCACTTCGCCGCTACAGCGACAAAGTGATCTCGAATTTTCGATAAGCTGTCGCACCGAACGCCCCGAGCTGCACCGCCCTACCCCAAGCCTAAACTTCACAGGAAGAGAAACCGTGACCGAATCCAAAAAAGCCAATCCCACGAAACCTAAACGCCTCGCGAACGTTGAGAAGTGGGACATCGAAACCGACGTCGCGATCGTCGGCTTTGGCGGTGCGGGTGCGTGCGCGGCAATCGAGGCGTCTGACGCGGGTGCCGACGTTTGCATCTTCGAAGTCAGCGCGGCCTCCGGTGGTTCAACGGCGCTATCTAGCGCGGAAGTCTACATGGGCGGCAACGGCGGAACTCGGGTCCAGAAGGCATGCGGCTACGAAGACACCACCGAGGACATGTTCAATTTCTTGATGGCAGCCCAGGGCGAACTCGCCGATCAGGACAAGATTCGAGACTACTGCGAGAACAGTGTCGATCACTTTGACTGGCTCGTGCGCATGGGAGCCAAGTACAAGGACAGCGAATATAAAGAACGAGCCATCATGGCCGTAACCGATGACTGCCTGCTCTATACGGGCAATGAAAAGTCTCACCCCTTTCGCGAAATCGCAAAGCCCTGCCCTCGCGGCCACAACCTCGAAGTTGAAGGCGACAACGGCGGCCCCATGTTGATGGGCGTTTTGAATGACAACGTCGACAAGCGCGACATCCGGGTCGAGTTCAATGTCCGGGCTCTTACGCTAATCGCCGACGAAGACAACGCGGTCCATGGCGTAGTCGTGCGGATCGACGGCGAAGAGCGCAACGTGCGCGCGCGCAAGGGCGTCATCTTAACCGCCGGTGGCTTCGTGATGAACCAGGAGATGCTCAAGCAGTACGTCCCGCAACTCTCGGTCGGTAACGTGCCCGTCGGCAACCCCGGAGATACGGGTTCGGGCATCCTAATGGGACAGGGCGTCGGTGGCGCAGTGATCCACATGAACGAAGCTTTCATCACCGTGCCCTTCTACCCACCGGGCTCGCTGACCTTCGGCATTTTCGTCAACGCCCAGGCCCAGCGCTTTATCAATGAAGACATCTATCACGCGCGCATGGCCAGTCATATTCTTAAGCAGGTCGGCAATGACGTGTACCTGATCGTCAACCATGACGACTACGAGCGCCCTCCGTTCCTTAACGCCGACATTGCAGGTACGGGCGAAACGATTGAAGAACTGGCAGAGGAGCTTGGCCTGAACGCCGACATGCTCCAACACACGGTTGAGTTCTACAATGAAAACGCCGCAAAGAGCCAAGACCCACTCTTTCACAAGCACGAAGCTTGGCTCAAGCCCATCGAGCCGCCATACGCCGCGCTTAATTGCTCACCCGGCAGCGGCACGTTGTATCCCTACTTCACGCTTGGTGGCTTGGACACATTGCCGACGGGCGAGGTGCTAACGATGGAACGTGAGCCCATCCCCGGCCTCTACGCAGCCGGTCGTACCGCGTGTGGCATGCCTCGAACGGCATCGGGCTATGCGAGCGGAATGTCGGTTGGCGACGCGACTTACTTTGGACGCGTGACCGGAAAACACGTCGCAGAGCGCAAGGTATAGAACACAAAGCCCTGCTTGTGCTGCGCCGTTGGACAACACATAAGAAAGCGCAACGCCGAACTCTGAAGACCCGGAGCCGGGCACGCATCGAGGTCGTCAAGCTCGACCCTAGAAGAAGAAAGCCGCTGCCTCGAACGCGTTCATACGACAACTACCTCGAAAATCACCGACTAACACGTCTGCGCGAGCGTCGATCAACCTCCGGCGGCCGCCTTCACAAAGCCAACGCGATCGCCGTCGCGAAGCTTTGTCTTCATCCCCTTGCGGTGGGTGGTAAGGATTCCGTTGACCGCGACAGCCGCGACTCTTGCGAGCGTTACGAACTGCTCGCCCTTGTCTTCAAACTTGATCCGCGTCTGTTCGACAACGTCCTTGACCGTCGACGCCGACTCCACGTCAAACGCGGCACAGCCGAGAACCTTGCTCATGTCGTACGTCACTTCGACTCGAATACTCATCGCTTGCGATCTCCCAAATCTTGCTTGGACTCTCTGAGCAGTGCCCTCGGTAACTACACGGAGAACGTCTATACGTCTACGCGCAAACGCTCGAGCGTGTCGCGCAACGGTACGCCGTCGGCGCTCCAACCGCGCAAGTCGTAGTAGCGTGGCAGCAGATCTCCCAGCGGATGGCCCGAGTCCATATTTTCGAAAATGGATTCGTTCAAGATGCGAGGCGGAAGCGTGTCGTCTTTGCCCGTCAGGCCCTCACGCAGGTTGTACATGCGCTCAAGATTAAAGATGCGGCCACCAATTTCCTGAAGGTGACCCGACGAAAATGTCTGCCCCGTGATGTAGGTCAACCACTTTTCGTACCAGAGCATGGGCTTGCCCTTCATGCTCATCCCCATGCGCATCATGGGCCCGGAGTTTTCAAACACCTTCGACATCATGCGGTGGGTAAACGAATTCGGGTCCATGTCATGGACGGCTTTGGGGATCATCCCGTAGGTGGTAAAGATGCAAAGCACCATCGAGTTGATCGTACACGCCGTGTTTTGCATCAAGACCGGGATGTCGGCTTTTAGCTTCAAGTTCTGCGGGTTAATCGTAAGCGGCCCCGTCGACTCCATGTACATGCTCGCGCCTTGCACGTGGCAGCCACCCCGGTTGGTGGTCGCGTACTCGACGCCTTGAGCAAACGAACCGCGCGGGTCATAGGCCGATAGCTCAAGACCCTTTACGTGCATCGCGAATTCGTGTCCGCCGTATTTCTCACTCATCCTCTTCGAGCCGTTCGCGAGGTCGTCGCCGGCACCCGAACGATGGGCGATGTCGCGGATAATTTCGCTAATCCCTTCGGCCTGACCAAAGCGAAGGCCGGCGTCCCAGACACCGCGCTCCTGCAGCTCCATCGCGAAGCTCAAACTCGCGCCGAGGCTGATCGTGTCCATGCCGAGGTCATCTGCGAGATAGTTCCACTCGTCGACCTTCTTCAGGTCTCCAATTTCGAGGTTACTCCCCAACAGGGCAACGGTCTCGTACTCGGGCCCTTTGACGGTCTTGCCTTCGACTTCGACGTCGCGACCACACGTCACGGGGCAATGCAGACAGCTGCTCTTCACGCCGACGAGCTCGTTGTCCTCCATATATTCACCGGAGAGGTTCATGGCTTCATCGAAGTGACCGCGCTGGAAATTCCGGGTCGGTAACATGCCTCGGCCATTGGTCGTGTTCACGATGCCCGCGGTGCCGTAGCGCTTCATCGAGCTACCGAGCACTGGATGCTCTTTGAACATCTCGCGCACTTCCTTGGTGTACTTCTTGAACGCGGCAGCGTCGTCCATCTCGAGCTTGCGTGTGCCCGTGACACTGATGGCCTTGAGTTTCTTCGAACCCATTACTGCGCCAACACCAGTGCGCCCCGCAATGCGTTCGTTTGAAACGATGCCCGCGTACAGGACCTTGTTCTCGCCCGCGGGTCCAATCACCGCGTGAGACATCTTCTTGCCCAGCTTCTCCTGGGTCTCGTACGTCCCCATGCCCCAGAGATCGGAAGCGTCGATGAATTTCACTTCGTCGCGATCGCCGTAAACTTCAACGCGAATCGGCTTCTCCGACTGGTGGCTGACGATGATGAGATCAACCCCTGCCCGCTTCATGCCGTATGCGTAGTTGCCACCGCAAGTCGCGTTGCCGATGCCTCCCGTGAGAGGGCTCTTGCAAACCACTGCAAATCGGTTGCTCTGTGGGGCCACCGAACCGTTGAGGGGCCCGGTCGCAAAGATCAACGGGTTGTCGGGGCCGAGCGGGTCAATGCCCGCTTCGGTGCGGTCGTAGAGCAGCCGCGTCCCATAGCCCTTGCCACCGATATAGAGCGTCGCGATTTCTTCGTCGAGGGGCTCAAATGAATAGGTCTGTGTCGCTAGGTCGATCTCGAGAATTCGGCCTGCGTATCCTTTGATCATGTGGGTCTCCTCGTATCGAACCTGGCAGCTCGGATTGAAAGTGCCTCCGAACGATACCGTGCCTGAGAGACTTTGTTGACTGGGCCCATTGCGGGTCTAGAACTGGGCGATTGCCAGCTTCACGAGCCCGACTGCTTCAGGCAGCTCCACCGCCTTCGTAAGGCGAACCTCAAACCATCGAGAGCCCGCGGCACGCGTCGGGTGTACATCGGAATCGGTGATACAAACCAGGCCTTCGCGATTGACAACGGCCTCGGTGAGACGAACGTCGAGCTCCGTGTCGTTGTGGAAGTGCGCGAATCCCTTGCCCTCGTAAAGCAGCGACGAAAACGGATCGGCTCGGTCGGGCAACGCTCGGCCTTCAACGCCCAACTTCTCAAGTCGAGTCACGAGTTGTTTACGAAGCTTCACCATGTCGTCTCATCACCACCGACTGTGAGACTTTTGAACCCATGAAAGCTTTCGGTAGGTTCAAACAAAAAAAACGGCGGCCCGTTTCCGGACCGCCGTTTCAATCTTGATCTTCGACCGTTCTATTGGGGCTGAACGCTCGTAGCCTCAGGACCCTTCTGGCCCTGACCGGCTTCGTACGTTACCGCCTGGCCGTCACTGAGCGACTTGAAGCCCTCGCCCAGAATATTTGAGTGATGAACGAAGAGATCTTTCGAACCATCCTCAGGAGTGATGAATCCGTAACCTTTTTCGTCGCTGAACCACTTAACCGTACCTTGTGCCACTTAACTTCTCCTCCCCACCACCCACAACGACGCTAAACGAGACAGTCGTGGGTGCGCTGGGGCTTGGCGCTCTTCGTGATCGTTCGACTCCACCGTGGAGCCCTAACCCTAGAGGCCCGAAACGAGAAACTGCCCGTTTCGTCTCCGAAAGCTTAACATACGAATCGCTCGGGTCAGCCCCATCGATCTCGCTCACTGCCTTAAAGTCCACCAATTTTGGGAATTCCCGCGCCAGCTCAGGTATTCCGTCCAAAGAACTCATCCCTTTCGCTTCCAAATTAAGGGCCAAATACCCGCGATCTGCCCCCCTAGGCGGCGTCAGCTTGCCCGCAGGTTTTTGCGACCCGTTCATGGTTAAAGACCACTGGCGCCAAAAAAAAATACAACTTTCGGCGATCAATCCCGACACAGCGCTCTCCTCCGAACCGAGATCGTGCAGAAAATGGCCGAAATCGATGGGCGCGTCTCACAATTGAGTCAGCCGAGCTCTCAACCCCGGACGAAACGCCAGTCGGCGAATGCGAATAGTTCGCTGCCTTGAGCGGCGAGCATCCCCAAAAGCAGTGAGTGCGGTCGACGTTCTTCACCTCTACCAAACGAAAAACCCCGGAGCTTCAAGCAAGCGCTTGAAGCTCCGGGGTGATCTCTCACATACACATTCGTGTTAGAACGTGCGCGTTCGATGGATTACCGCGCTGTACCTGTCGGAATGTCCTTGAAGGGCTTTCCCTTATCCATGCGCGGCTCACCCGGCATACCGAGCACTCGCTCTGCGATGATGTTGCGCAGGATTTCGTCGGTGCCACCCGCAAGCCTCAGCCCAGGCATCGACATGTACGAGTTCTGCCAGCCGGGGCCAGTCGGATTGTCGCTACCCGAAAGCACGCCAGCCGAACCTTGCAGCTCCATGCCGAAGGCACCCATCTCGAGACCCATGATCGCTGCAATCAACTTGCCGATTGAAGCTTCGGGACCCGGTGTCTGACCTTGAGACAATGCCGACAGTCCGCGCTGGCCGACGTACTTGAGGCCACTTCGCCGTACAGCGAAGCTCGCGATCTGTTGGCGCACACCACCGTCTTCAATGGCTGGACGGCCATTCAACTCGACTTCTTGCGCCAACTTGATCAACTCGTCGACTCCGACGCCACCACCGAGGCTACCCCCGATCGAGGAGCGCTCGTTCATCAAAGTCGTGATGGCTACGCTCCAACCGTCACCGATGCCGCCGAGCCGGTTCGTGTCGGAAGTGCGCGCGTCGGTAAAGAAGACTTCGTTGAAGCCGCTCCCGCCGTTCATCTGCTTAATGGGACGAATCTCCACACCAGGAGCTTCCATGTCGACGATGAAGTACGTGAGTCCTGCATGCTTTGCGGCATTGGCGTCGGTACGCGCAACCAACATGCCCCACTTGCAGAACTGTGCACCGGTCGTCCAGATCTTCTGGCCGTTGATCACCCAGTCGTCACCGTCTTTTACAGCGGTCGTCTTGAGGCCGGCGAGGTCACTACCTGCGTCGGGCTCACTGAAGAGCTGACACCAAACCTCGTCGCCCTCCACCATGTGGGGAAGAAAGCGCGCCATCTGCTCTTCGGTGCCGTGGGCCATGATCGTTGGGCCAAGCATCCCGTGGCCAATGCCATAGATCGAAGGGGGCAGCTGGTAGCGGGCCTCTTCTTGGTTGAAGATGACACTCTCCATTGTCGTTGCACCCTGGCCGCCAAACTCCTTCGGCCAGCGAAGGCATGCCCAGCCTTCTTGGGTCTTCCGCAGCTGCCACGCCTTGGCTTGGGCGATCAGGTCGCCTTCCGCCTCGGCAAGCAAGTGGTTGCCTGTAGCATTGGGGTCGCGGACTTTCGCGTTGGCGTCGAGCCAAGCTCGTGCCTTTGCGCGGTACGCGGCTTCTTCCGGTGAATCATTGAAGTCCATTGCGTTCTCCTAATTCGGTTTCGCGCTTGTGGGCGCGATCAATTGAGCGGTCGCTTCGATGTACTAAGCCGCGTCGTTGATGAGCTGCGTCACGAGTTTTTCGCGCCATGCGCCGGTTGTCCCCAACGTGTGGGTCAACACCTTTGCGCGGCGGTAAAACAAGTGGCAGTCGTACTCCCAAGTGAAGCCGACGCCACCGTGCATCTGGATCATCTCAACGCTGACGTTGTCGAATGCGTCGCTAGCGCTGATCTTTGCGCTCGCGGCTGCAACCGTCAGCTGGGCATCGTCGTTCTCAAGAGCCCATGCAGCGAAGTAGCAATTGCTGCGGGCCAACTCGCGGTCGGCGTAGAGATCTGCCATGCGATGTTTGAGCGACTGAAACGATGCGATCGGGCGACCAAAGGCGAAGCGATTCATCACGAAATCAAACGTGATGTCGAAGCAACGATCCGCACCGCCCAACTGCTCAAAGGCCATCAGAACTGCTGCTCGGGTCGTCACGTCGTCCGTGATCCTCCAACCCTCTCCTGCTGCACCCAGTCGCATGGCCGGCACGTCGTTGAAGACGAGCTTGGCCTGCGGGCGAGTCGGGTCCAGCGACTTGAGGCGCGTACGCTCAACTCCGGCACCGGTGAGATCGACGATCACGAGCGAGAGCCCGTCACCTTCTTTCGCCAGCACAATTGCGAAGTCGGCAATGTCGCCGTCCGCAACCGGGAACTTCGTCCCCGAGAGCTTGCCGTCTGCGAAGGTCGACTTGATTGACGCTTCGCTCAACGTGCCCGATTGCTCGGTCGTCGCCAAGGTGCCAATCAAGTCACCGCTGGCAATGCCCGTGAGGTACTGCTTCTTCTGTGCGGCGTCGCCTTCGCGACCGATCGCTTCAGCGGCCAGATAGACCGTCGAGCCGAACGGGATGGGCGCGAGCGCCTGCCCAATTTCACCTGCGATCATGGCGAGTTCGAGATAGCCATAGCCTGCGCCACCGTACTCTTCGGGAATCGAAACTCCCAACCAACCCAACTCAGCAACACCCTTCCACAGCTCTTTGCTGTAGCCGGCATCGGCTTCAAAGATCTCGCGCACCTGGGCCAGAGAGGAGTTCTCCGCCAGATATTCGCGCGCGGTGTGTTGGAGCAGCTTCTGCTCCTCAGAAAAATCAAAGTTCATGTGATTCCCTTTTTTGCTTGGGGTTTGAGGATCACGGTCACCTCAAACCATCGCTCTATCATTTTTCGTTCGCGTGCTGGATCAGGTTCCACTCCACTTGGGTGCGCGCTTCTCCGCAAATGCCCGCGGCCCTTCTTTGGCGTCGTCGGACGCAAAGATAGATGCCGTGTGCTTATTCTGGTGTTTCCAGAACTCTTCCTCGGTGCGACCAAAGGACTCGACGATCATCTTCTTCGAGACCGCAACACCGAGCGGCGCGTTCTGCGCGATACGCGTTGCCAACTTGATGGCTTCTTCCGCGGCTTCCCCCACTTCAGAGATGCGTGAGACCAGCCCATACTCATGCGCCTTCTCAACCGAGATCGGGTCACCCGTGAGCGCCATCTCCATTGCCACGCCGTAAGGTACGACGCGAGGCAAACGCATCAT
>JBLHOB010000043.1:0-11285 GCA_047619425.1 Myxococcota bacterium | reverse complement strand
CGCTACCCGGGCAAGCTTGCGTTGATCAATCCGCGCACGGGCGAGATCACGTTCCCCGAGCAGACGCCGCCGGGTGCAAAGCCTCTTTCGTGGTCGGCCGATCGCCGTCGATTGCTCTTCAGCAGCAGTCGACAAAACGGCCGCTTCCAGATCTTCGAGCTCGACTTCGACACTCTCGAGGTGCGTTTGCTGACCGGGAGCCGGGGCAATATTCTGGCCGCAGCACACGGACCGAACGGTAGCTTTGTGTATTCCGAAGTTCAGATGAACGATGCCGGTGAGTTGCAGCTGGAAATCGTAAAAAACAGCGCCGACAATCGCGATGAGTTGCTGGCCGATGACGCTGCTGCGCGACACCTCTCCTACTCCCGAGACGGCCGTCAGGTCGCGTATGCGCCATATGACCTGCGATCCATTGCGGGTGGGGCGACCTCGGCACCCCGAATCGTTGTACAGGATCTCACCCCTGGCGGCGCGAAACGCCAAATAGGGGTCGGAGAACATCCAATCTTTTCCCCCGATGGCAGCTGGATCATCTACAGTGCCCGCCGCGGCGAAAACCGCGTTTCGTACCGCGTGCGGCCCGACGGCAGCGGACGAACCGCACTAGGCATTGGCGTTCGAAGTGAGGAAACGCCGGCCGTGTCGCCCGACGGTAATTTCGTCATCTACATATCAGAACACAACGGACTCGATCGTCTTTTCGTCAAGCGATTTGATGGGTCGGGAGACCGGCTCCTCTTCGACGACGCCACTGTCGGGTGGCCCGTCTGGTAGCGCGACAAAGTCGTCGCGGCAAAACAAGCACAACAGTCGGCATGAGAAAGTGCACCCCGCGAAATGCATGGGTACGACCGTCTGAGATACAAAAACGAAGGACATGAAGAAGACCGCTTTTGACTCTTCTTTTTGCAAACCCACTAGAGCAGCTGACCCGAGCAATCCAGCCGGTCGGCATGAACAACGACTGAAGGAGAACACAACATGTCAAACATCAAATCTGCGCCGGTACACGGTGGGCTCGACGCCCCCGTAAACCGAGTCGTACCACTCGGCGGTCGCAACGCATTCTTGCAGGAGGCCTCGGGTCTTTCGTCGGCCGTTGTAACGAACGCCGACCTTTCAACGGTGTACCGAATTGCAGACGGCACGTTGTCTCCTCTCGAAGGTCCGATGGGCAAGGCCGAATGGCACAAGGTACTCGAGGACGAATGCATCGAGCGCGGCGGCAAGAACTACGCTTGGACGATCCCGCTATCACTGCCCATCACCGACGAAGAAGCCGGGGCGATTAAGGCCGGCGGCAGCGTCGCGATCCGCGACGAAGCGGGCAACGCAGTCGCCATTGTCGACGAGGCCGAAGTCTTCGACTACGACAAAGGCAAGTACGTAGCCAGCGTCTACGGCACCGACCGCATGGACCACCCGGGTGGCCGCATGACCGAGAGTGACCCGCGAAGCAAGCTGCTGGGCGGCAAGCTCCGCGCGATGGCGCAGCCGATCAACCTCGAGTACGGCGCATACATGCTTTCACCGCTCCAGAGCCGCGCACTGTTCGCGACTCGCAAGTACGATCGCGTACTGGCCTTCCAGACCCGCAACCCGCTTCACCGCGCACACGAATACGCGCTGGTGTCAGGCGCCGAGGATCTCACCAAGGCCGGCAACTACACGGGGGTTGTTCTCAATCCTTTGATGGGCGAGCTCAAGGGGGACGACGTCCCGGCCGGCATGCGCATGGAGACGTATCGCTCCCTGCACTCGAACCGCTTGCTCGGCAAGGGCGACAAGGACGAGAGCATCTGGAAGGAAGCGGGCTACGACATCTCTGAGGTTTTCGAGTTGATCGGTCTCGACATCAAGATGTTCTACGGAGGCCCGAAGGAGGCGGTAATGCACGCCATCTATCGCCAGAACAACGGCTTCACGGACATCGTAATTGGCCGCAAGCACGCCGACGCGCCCTACGAAGACGGCAAGGCAATCTGGGGCGACTTTGACGCTCACGCGGTTTTCGACAATCTGAAGGGCGAGTTGCACATCCTGCCCTGCAAGATCGGGTTCGCGGCCTACTACGAAAGCATCGGCCGCGTCGACTTGATGGAGCGCCACAAGGACGAGAAGCCTATTTCGGTAAGTGGCACGAAGATCCGCGAGCAGCTCCAGGGTGGTCAGCACCCCGACGAGCGCATCATGCGCCCGGAAACGGCCGACTTGTTGATCGCCGCCTATAAAGACTAGAGGCTGATCGGTCGAGCAACCCTTGGGGTTGCTCATGCAGATTGGTGTTCCGAGAGAATCGAAGGACCGTGAATATCGGGTGGGCATGGTGCCGGGAGGCGCCATGGCCCTTACCCGTGCGGGCCACGACGTACTAATCGAACGCGGTGCTGGGCTCGGCAGTGGCTTTGCCGACGAAGCGTACGAACGCGTGGGTGCGCGCATTGTTGCGCGCGACGAGGCGTGGTCGTCACCGGATCTCGTTGTCAAGGTGAAAGAACCCGTTGGCGATGAGCCGGGCTTGCTGCAGGCAGGCCAGACGCTCTTTACCTATCTCCACCTGGCGGCAGCGCCGGAGTTGGCCCACGCACTGCTCGCCGCCGATGTGTGCGCGATTGCCTACGAGACGGTGCAAGACGTCCAGGGTGGCTTTCCGCTACTCGCTCCGATGAGTGAAGTCGCGGGCCGACTTGCTTCGCAAATTGGTGCACAACTGCTGCTCAAAGAACATGGCGGCAAAGGGTTGTTGCTCGGTGGTGTGCCGGGCGTCATGCGCGGTCGAGTTACGATTCTTGGCGCGGGGATCGTTGGGACCAACGCGCTGCGTATCGCCCATGCACTGGGCGCAGAAGTCGAGTTGATTGACGTCAACTTGCGGCGCCTCGCTCAAATCGAAGAGCAGTATCGCGGCAGCGTACACACGATTGCTTCGAACCCCGAAAACGTTGAGCGCTCGGTTCGCGGGTGCGACTTGCTCATTGGCGCCGTCTACTTGCGAGGGCGTCGCGCGCCGACGTTGGTAGACGCCGACTTGGTTGCTGCAATGGAGCCGGGTTCCGCGGTGGTTGACGTCGCGGTTGATCAAGGCGGATGCATCGAGACCATTCACGCGACGACCCATTCGGACCCAACCTATTTGGTGGGAGACGTAGTGCACTACGGTGTCGCGAACATGCCGGGTGCGGTGCCGCGAACGTCGACGCTTGCACTTACGAATGCGACGCTGCCCTACATCGTGCGAATGGCGAACCAGGGGGTGGCTGCGAGCTTGCGGAACGACCCTGAGTTGGGCTCCGGAGCGAGTCTTTGGCGAGGCAACGTCATCTGCGACGGAGTCGCTGAGGCGCTGGCTCTGCCGCCGGTGTCGCTGGAGAGTGTGCTGTAGCTCTACCGGCTAGACGTGGATGCGCGGAGCCTGGGCGGCGGCAATCAACATCTCGTGGTCTTCGCCGTCGCCGGGATAGACCGCGTAGCCGAAAGCCAGTGCAACTTTGACGGGTTGATTGAGATCTTCTCGCGCCGCGATCGCTTGTGCAACGCGGCTTGCAAGTTCGGCAATCCGTTGATCGGGCGCTCGCCCCGGCTCGGGCATCAATACGGTAAAGCGTGAAGGGCCAGAGCGGCTCAGTACGTCAAAGTCACGAACCGCCTCGCGCATTGCGTCGGCCACGCCCATTACGATCCGGTGTGCGGCACCGACGCTTGCTGCGGTTTTGATTTCCTCGAGGTTCTCGACATTACACGTGGCGATCGCCATGGCGCTTTGTCGGCCGTGGGCCCGAGAGATCTCCTCGCGCACCCGCTTGCCGAGGTACGTCGCGTTGGGAAGCCCCGTCTGCTCGTCGAAGTTGCGGTGCTGTCGGGCGAAGGCGTGAAGCTGAGCGTTGTCGACCGCTCGCTCGATGTAGGTCACAAGGCGCGTGAAGCTTTGGAGGTCGTCGTCGTTGAAATCCGTGGCGTAGAAGCGATCGGGCGCCACTTTGTCGTATACCGAAAGTGTGCCGACGACGCGTCCCTCGCTCTTGAGTGGAGCGGAGAGCAGGGAGCGAATGCCGCCCAGAGCGTCGCTGTCGTCCGCAGCGAGAGTGATGTCGCGCAACATGATGGGCGTGCGTCGGCGGATCGTCTCGACGGAAACTTGCTTGTCCAGGCGGAACAAGCGTTCTTGATGGCGGCCGTCGGCGGGGCCAAAGTAGGAACGAATCACGTAGCGCAAGGTCCGTGGATCCTGCAGGCGCAAGACAGCGTGTTCGGCCTCCATGATCATTGCGGTGGAAGAGGTTGCCATGCGGGCGACTTCGTTTGTGTCTTCGGCGGAAATCATCCGCACGCCGGCCTCGTTGATGGCGCTTGCGCGTGTCGCGCGTATCGCCATCCTGGCCTCGCGGTCCGCCTGGGCGATACCGTCCGCAAGGGCCGCGGCCATCTCAAGCAAGACCTCTTCAGCGGCGCGTCCACGCGGCGGAATCGAACCCATTTGAATCGAAAGAATGCCGACCCGCTGGTCGCCTGCACTGAGTGGCAGGCACATGTAGGCGATCGTGCCGTCGTCGCCGCGCAAAAATGCTGGGCGGCCCGTCTTGGCCACTCGGCCGTCAATCCCCTGGCCGCTGACGATGTGGTACTCGCCTGCAAAACCGCCGCCGCGCAGCGATGTTGCAGCGAGAGAGAGTTCGTCTGCGTCGTCGTCGCGTAGGTATACCGTCGCGATCCCGCCACCGACGCGCTGGGCAATGAGCTCGCACAACTCGCCCACGCGATCGAGAATGGGGGAGGGGGTGGCTAACAGCGTCTGTACTTGTCGCACGGCGCCAAAGCGAGCTGCTTGATTGCGCAGGGATTCGTGTTCCTGGGCGCGATCAATAATCTGCGCGTCGAGTGTTGCAAGTTGTTCGAGGAAGCTGAGGTCGTCTTCATCGAACGCATCGCCCATCGTGCTGTGATGCAGGTTCAGTACGCCGAGTACGCGCCCTTTGACCACAAGCGGGACACACAGAGCGCTTTCGACGTCGGCTCGACCGCGAATAATTTGAAACTTAGTTGTGTCGGCGCGCCCACGTAGGAGTAGCGAGCGTGCGTCGGCAGCGACGCGCCCCGCGATTCCTTCGCCCAGCGGCACTCGAATCTTTGGCCAGAGCTCTTTCTCGACGCCGTGTGCGACGCGAATTCGCAGCTCTTGGCTCTCTTCTTCCAAGAGCATCAGCGAACCACCTTCGGCGCCCGTTGAACCCACCGCGATGTCAAGCATGCGTTGAAAGAGTTCGTCGGAATCGATGGCGAGGTCGACGGACTCGACAATCTCAGCGAGCGCCTGCAGGAGCTCGGCTTTGCGATCTTGCTCAACGACGCCATAGGCCCAGAGGAGCCGCGCGGTGAGGGGCCTCAAGATTTGTAGCGAACCGTCAGTCGCGTCGGGAAAAACGTCTCGGAAGCTCGGGCTGTCACCGGCGTCTATTACAGCGTCGAGATCGCCGGGCTTCAAAAACGCATTGAGATCGTCGGTGAGTAGTGGCGAAATTTGCGCGGAGACTTCGGCACCGACCTGGTAAGCGCATTCGTTGGCTGCGTCGACGTCGGCGGCCCAGTAGCGGACGATTTCGATATTCGGATTGCTGGCCAGCAGCTGTCCAAGCCGCAAGACCTCTTCGTTTACCCCGAATACACCAATCTGAATACGCATTGTCCGCTCGGGGCTTTACGTGTCACCGTCCAGCAAAGGATCAAGCTGAATGGTGAGTGCGAGGGTGACGGTTTCACCGTCATCGTTGCCGAGTACAAGCGGGACACAGATGGCGCGATCATCCTTGCGACGGACATCGCCAACGCTCACGATGCGCAGATCTGCGCCGATGCGCGCACCACCTTGGGCTTTGATGGCTTCGCCCGGTATTACGTCGGGCGCGGCATCCCAGGTTGAGGTCATCTCACTTGGAATTGTGTTCTGCGCCGGATTGCCTGCCAGTGCTTCGGCTTCTTCAGCGAGGATCGCGGCTTCCATCAAGGTTTGTGAATTGTTTGCGTCCGCAAAGGCCGGTGGCATTTCAAGGCTCGCCGGGGGCGGCTGCGCAGCGACAACCGTTGCACTGGGCGCGGCCTTGGAGAGGGCAACGGTGTGATCATTGGCTTCGTCGACGACTTGGCTTGTGAGCGGGGCGACTTCGCTTTGCTGTGGGACTACGGCTTGCGGCGCGGCTTCGCTGGGCGGAGTCGCGTCGTGCGCTTCCGGGCGTTTGCTGAGTTGTCGAATCACCTGCTTGGTGATGGTTGTCAGCGTCTTCAAGACACCCGTACCCGTCTTGGCCGAGGCTTCGTAGACCGCAGCGCCCGGAATCTGAATTTCTCGATGAATGCGCTCGATCACGAAGGGGTCGACGAGGTCGCACTTGTTGTACTGGATGACAAAGGGGAGGTCGCTCGGGGTATGGCCGTAGTCAGCGAGGAAGCCGACGAGCTCTCGCAGGCTCGCGACATTGTCCTCAATGCATTCGGGGCGGCTGTCGGCGACGAAGACCACACCGTTGATGCGGTCGAGGAGTTGCTTGCGGGTTGGCGCTTGCTCGCGCCCGCCCGGTGCACCCACGACGTGCATTCGCGTGCGTAGGCCATTGACCTGTCCCAGTTCGATCGGGAGCACTTCGTACGTGACCGACGGATCGATGCCCGTCGGTACGCTTCGAAGTGCGCCGCGGTTGTTCTCTTTGAGCTTGCCGTGAATCATCGCCAAATTTGAGGAAATCCCCGAACCAGCGATTCCCCAGTACACCACGCGCGCGTCGAGCGTGCCGTATTCGTCTTCAATCGTTGCCACTAGACTTTCCCCTTTTTTGTGAGGAGTCGACGCGCCTGCGTCGAGATCACAGAGGATACATCTCTACTCTTCATCAGGATCTTGAGATCTTTGTCCTGGAGATAATTCAGGAACTTCATTGCGACGGACTGTGGGGTTTTACTGTTTTTGGACAACCCGAGTTTTACGGCGTAGTGCTTGGTGTAGTCGCGATTCATCGAAATGATGCGCAGTACTTCCTCGGGAGAGTTGCGGTTGTTGGAAATCGCAACGACTTCGTTTTCGGTGATCTTGGGGCTCATGATCACCGAGGTGTAGACAACCTTGTTGCGATCCCGGATCAGCAGGCCTCGGGCTTCTTTGCCGCCACTTCGGGCGAGCTTGATCTTCTGCATCACGGTCATCTTTTGAACGGCCGCGAACAGATTGCCCTCCTTGATTTCCTTTTCCGCGACTTCCACGTCGCCTTCGGCAACCAGTTGCTTGGCCAGATGCGCATACTCGTCACCGAGTAGGGCGGCGATCGCGGCCTTGGCATCTTCGTCGCTAAGAGCGTCCGGGTTGTCGAGTGCATCGATCTCCTCGACTTCGCCGTTTTTCTCGGTGATGCCCAGAAAACTGAGGATCTTCTCGATTGCGGCGCGTCCCGTGAGCGGATTTTCGCCGAGAGCGTCCAGGATGGCTTCGTGGCGCATCAGGCGTTCCTGGTTTTGGCTGATAATGTCGACGACCCGGCGATAGGGAAGTGAGGCCAGGTACGCGATGGTTTGGTCGTCTGCGCGGTTGTTGAGGGCGATTCGTTCGCAGACTTGTTCGTCCTCGCGTTTGAGCTTTGCGAAAAACGACAGGATCGCCGGGTGAGTGTGGCCACTCAAAACCGTGTCGAGCACCGACTTGGGAAGATCTTCGAGGCTTTGGTTCGCGCGCTGTTTCACTTGGTCGTCGGGGTCGTGCACGAGAGCGAAGAGCACGCTCGCAAGTTCGATGGGCGCTAGGGGCAGGGCACCACCGGCTGCCATGCGCCGAACGGAAACAGGAGAATCGCGTCGCACATATTTTTCGGCGTCGGGGCTGAGAGTAAGTTTGATCTTCTTGGGTTCGGAAGTTTGGGTGCTCACGCTGCTCCGCGGATGGCTCGTTGCCAGCTCGATGAATTTTGATTCAAGCCGATGGGTATGTCGTTTCTTGCGCTGGGAAGGCCCCACAAATCGAGATTTAGAACGAGGGCGCCGAAGGCAAGGCGAGCCAGTCCCCACCTCGATTTGTCGGCATGGCGGGACACGAACTTAATTGCGAATGGACTGGGTCTTTCGCGGCTATTTGCACATGGGTGTGCGAGCAAAGCCCGGAGTGGGGCGTAACGCGACGCTGTGGAAATGTGGGGGGACAACGCGTGATTGCGGCCCTCAGGCCCTCTAGCGCCCCGAAGAGGCTGTTGTGCGGTTCTTTTCGTAGAGGATTCGCAGTCCCTCGAGAGTCAAGAAGGGCACGACCTCGTCGATGACTTCGCTCTCGGTTGCGATGCGACGCGCCAAGCCGCCCGTGGCGATGACCCGGGCCTGGGCCTCGAGCTCGTCGCGAATCCGGCCGACCATCGAGTCGACCATGCCCGCGTAGCCGAACAATAGGCCCGACTGCAGAGCAGCGGTGGTCGTCTTGCCGATGACCGATTTGGGGCGCGCGATTTCGACGCGGTGCAGTTTGGAGGTCCGGTCAAACAGCGCCTCCATCGAAATGTGAATGCCCGGGCAAATGACGCCGCCCAAATATTCGCCGGGAGCGGAAACACAATCAAAGGTTGTCGCCGTACCGAAGTCGACCGCAATGATGGGCCCGCCGAACATATCGAAGGCCGCCACGGCATTGACGATGCGATCGGCACCAACCTCTCGCGGGTTCTCGTATCGCAGCGGCATGCCGGTTTTCATGCCCGGGCCGACGATACCAGGCGGTTTGTTGAACAACTTGCTGCAGGCCCGCTCCCACACCGGTACCAGTGGCGGCACCACGCTTGAAAGGATGATGTCCGTGACTTCATCCGCGCTGCGGTTCTCTTGCAAAAACAGCGAGCGCAACGTGATCGACAACTCATCGGAGGTCTGCTCGCGATGGGTGCTGATGCGCCAGTGTTGGGTGAGGGTACCCTCTTGGGAGTCACCGTGATAGTCGAAGATGCCGAGACTGATGTTGGTGTTGCCGATATCGACGACGAGCAAAACGGTTTTGGACACGGTGGTACTCCTTGCTTTGGCGAAGTTCGAAAGCCTGTGTTGGTGTGGATACGGGTTGTTGGTCGTGGTGCTTTGGTGCGACTTGACTGGCGCCAGCAAGCTGACCGCTGGGCTAGCTCTTCTCGGGTCGCACGAGGGTGACATCTCCGGCGATGACGCGCACCTGTTCGCCGTCTTCGCGTTCCACTTGGAGTGCGCCGTCGTCGGCGATCCCCCGCGCAATGCCGACGAGGCTCGTACCGTTCATTTCAGAGACGCGAATTTTTTGGCCCCGCATGCCAAAGCGCGCTTCGTAGCGGGGCAATAGGGCGGCAAAACCGCGTTCGGCATGCAGATCGAAGACTTGTTCGAGGTGTGAAAACAATCGACGCACAAATGCCGGGCGATCGACTTGCTCGCCCTCGTGGCTGCGAAGGCTTGTTGCGCGCTCGGCAAACTCTTCGGGGAAGTCGGCTCGGTCTACGTTGAGATTGACACCAATGCCGAGGATCGCGAAGTCGACTCGCGTCGCCTCGGCGCTCATCTCCATCAGGATGCCGACCGTCTTGAGGCCTCCGAGTTGAACATCGTTGGGCCACTTGATGTCGACACTGTCCGGGTCTTTTACGGTTTCGGCGATCGCATCTGCCACGCCGACGGCCGCAGTTGGGATCAAGGTAGGGGCGTGCGCGGTGTCGATGGCAGGACGCAAAATGATCGACGTATAGAGGTTCGCGTATTTTGGCGAGTAAAATGAGCGCCCGAGTCTGCCGCGTCCGGCCGTTTGTCCCTCAGCGATAACGGCGGTGCCGTGTGGGGCGCCTTCGCGCGCGAGATCAAAGGCCACGCGATTGGTTGAATCGGTGGTGTCAAAGTAGTGCACTTGCTGACCGAGCCACTTGGTCGCGAGGCCAGCTTGCAGTTCTTCGGGGTAGAGGCGATCCGGACGGCTCGTGAGCAAATAGCCGCCGCCACGTTCTCCCTCGATCCCATAGCCGCGGTTGCGCAAGCGCTCGACGTGTTTCCAGATCTGAGCGCGGGAGACACCGAGTTGTTCGGAGAGAAGCTCACCGGATTGGGGGACGCCGTCTGCGTGGTCGAGGATCTCGAGTACCCGGGCTGCACCGTCACTCGCCATGCAATGTATCCGATTGGGGTGCTGCATCGTCGGGGGCCGAATCCATTTCAAGGGCGACGTCGACGACAGGCGCGGAATGGGTGAGAGCGCCGATTGAGATTCGATGCACACCGGAGCTCGCGTAGTCGCGCACGTTCTTGAGTGTGATCCCGCCCGATGCTTCGAGCACGAGATGCGGCGGGCAGATGGCTGCGATCTCGCGAATTTGATCCGGGGTCTGGTTGTCGAGAAGCAACATATCGGCTCCCGACTCAAATGCGTGTCGCGCATCTTCAAGAGATTCGACTTCGCACTGGATGCGCAGGTTCTTGGGAGCGTTATCGCGAGCCAGGGTCACGGCTCGTGCGACTCCACCGGCTGCCGCCACGTGGTTGTCCTTGAGCAAGATGCCGTCGAACAAGCCAATGCGGTGGTTGCTTCCGCCGCCGGCGAGTACGGCGTATTTGTCGAGCAGTCTCCAGCCGGGGAGTGTCTTGCGGGTGTCGATGATCTCGACGCCGCTGCCCTCGACGGCGTCGACGTATTCGCGGGTATAGGTTGCAACACCACCGAGCCGGCCGAGGAAATTGAGTGCTAAGCGCTCGCCGGCCATGATGCTCAAGGTCGAGCCCGAGATCCGCAACAGCGTTGTGCCGGCCGGGACGGTTTTGCCGTCTTCGGTTTGGGGGTGGAGCTCAAGGCTTTCGTCGACAGCGTGAAAGACGGCGGCAACTAGGGGCAGGCCGCAGACCACCATGGTCTGGCGCGCTTCGATGCGGGCGTGGCCGCGGGCGTCGCTCGAGATGACGATGCGGCTGGTGACGTCGCCCGGGCCTAGGTCTTCGGCGAGGGCCATTTCGAGTAACGGTCGCCAGGCGGCCTTGGGCGGAAATTGCAGAGGATTCACAAACGCTCCGGGGCTGGGTTCGCGGCGGATTCTAGCAGGACAAACTTTGACCGGGGCACCGTTTGGCACCGCTCAATTGGGTCGGGACGGGTGTGCTCTGCTCGGGGACGGCGGGCCGGGACCTTGGATCTCGTTTCGGCGGCCCAAAAAAGAAAGCGCGCCCACGTGGGGCGCGCTTTTTATGGCTCGATGAAGTGGAGGCTACTCTTTGTCTTCCTCACCCTTCATGCGTCGAATTTCTTCCTGGATCAAGGTTTCAGCCAT
>JBLHOB010000042.1:0-11307 GCA_047619425.1 Myxococcota bacterium | reverse complement strand
TGCTCCAATCGGGCGACGCGAAGGCCGCTGGGGCTGAGTTCGAGACCTCTCGTAAAATCGCACCCAACAACCCCGATGCTCTTGCAGGCTTAGGGCAACTTGCACAGGCGGGTGGACAGCAGGACCAGGCGATCCACTATTTCCTTCAGGCCAACGCCCAGAGCCCCGTTGAAGTGACGTCGCTGCAAGCTGCGATCGATTTGTTGGTTGCTGAAGGCAAAAATAACAAGGCCGAAGCGCTTCTCGAGGAATTGCTTGAGCGGAAACCCTACCTGGGGACCGCGGCGCTGCAATTGGTCGAGCTTCGCGTTGCAAGAGGTGCCGGCCGTGAAGAACGCACACGCGTCCTGGCGAAGTTGGCGATGCGCTTCGGGGGCAGGGGACCCGCGGCTGCGGAAGTGCTGAAGCTGAAATAGGCCTGTGGTCGGCATGGCGAGCTTTCGCCAGCCTCCCCCTAGGAAGCCCGTTAGGTTAGATCTTTGATCGGGTTTTCGATGATTCTCGATGGCGGTATTGCGTCGCGCTCAGCCTCGGTGTCTGGGTCGCTCCAGTCATCCAGGCGTGCCTTCGCGGCCGACTTATCAAGGCGCTGATATCGCTCAACCGCCATGACGATGCTTTGGCGCCACTTCTCGCCAAATTTAAGGGTGCGTTCCTTGTCGTCCTCCGTCAATCGATTGGTTTTCGCCAACCACTCCTTAGCGCGCTCTTCTTCGACGACGCTCCAAGTACGCGCGATCAAGATCTGTGTAGTAGTACGCAGGTCATCTCGAATAATGTCTTTCGCAAGTTCGAGGCCGGCCTCCTGATCCACGAGTTGGTACTGGCGGGCGTGCATTGCCAGTGCCTCATCGAGCCATCGCGTGTGCTTTTGGTCCTTGAGCCATACAAGCGCCGCTGCTCGGTCCGAGTTCAGCCAGGTGCGGAATGCTTCGCGGACTCCTTCATCCTGATTTCGGCCGTTCTCTAGAGACTTGAGCCAAGCCAGCGCGGACAGCGGATCGTTCAGCATCCAATGCATGGCAATGCGCTGGGGGAGGCTGCGCATATAGTAGGTGCCGTCGAATTTTGATGCCCAGCCAGATGCTTTAGCGGGGTCGATCCGGGCCGAAATGCTCGCAATGCGGCGGAGCACGTTGAGCTTGAACAGCTTGTCGTCGTCGGGCAACGCTTCTGCCCAGCCGAACGAACGGTCGATCCCTTCTCGCATCACCATTCGTCGGGTCCAGCCGGTGATTGCTCGCTGCCGTTCGACATTGGGCCCGAGGCCTTGGATGTACTCGGTAAGGCCCGGCTTGCCTGACGCTTCCCAACCCTCAATCGCGTAGGCCTCGTAGGCGCTGCGCATCTTGGGGTTCTT
This sequence comes from Myxococcota bacterium, assembly GCA_047619425.1. Lineage (GTDB taxonomy): Bacteria > Myxococcota_A > UBA9160 > UBA9160 > UBA4427 > DUBZ01. The sequence continues at coordinate 9,947 of JBLHOB010000042.1, read as the reverse complement.
GACAGCGCCCTTGACCGCGCGCGCGATCGCGGCGTTGGGATCGTAGGTGGCCCATGAGCGAAGGACGGCGAAGGGGACGTCCGTGCGGGCGGTGCGGTGGTCGGATTCCGCCCACTCCATCGCTGCATGTGGGTCGAAACGGGCCCACCAGTCTCCCAATAGAATTAGCTCGGTTTGGCCAAGGTCTATCCAGGTGGACTCGAAAACCTCAAATACCTGCTCGGCCGATTCGGGCCCAATTTTCTGCAGAATCGTGGCAACGCCGGCCTCGCGGACCAGAATGTCGTTCTCGAGAAGGGCGCTGCGAAGCTCACCCTGAACACCACTGAATTCGACTCCCCTGCTCGCGGCCGTACTTCGGTAGAGCCCGGTGGGTACGATCGGGTCGCGACTCTGAACAGACCATCTCCCTGCGCCAAACATGCCTGCGCCGACGATCAAAATAAGAAAGAAATAGGTAGGTTTCGTCATGGTGCAGAAACGTAGCGAAGCACTTATTGAATGAAACCCACCACCTGCGAATTTAGGGGCAGCCAAGCTCCCTCCCCCGGCTGTGCAAAATAGGGCATCCATTTGAGCCGGAAGGGAAAAGGTTTTCCACTGTTGGGTCAGGATCTTCCCCCGTCAGATCCCGGCGGGGTTTAATGAAATGCGAGCAGACCGGTCGGTACTTTTGAAATCCTTTATAGATCAGCGGTTTATGCAGTTTGTTGACGAGAGTTGAAAAGGTGTGAAAGCGGCATGAATGTTGCTCTCTAATCAAGGTGTATAGGCGGAATTTCGAGACTGTCGCAGTTCGGCACTCGAACCCGCCGGAACGGTCACAAATCCTTTTAAGGAGGAACTTTAATGTTGGCAAATAGAAGCCTTAGTTTGATTACTGGGGCGCTGTTAGTGTTGAGCTTGGCATTCGCCGGTACGGCGAACGCAAAGGCTTTCACGATGGCAGGTTCGTGGTATCAGAATCGCGGCCCGCTCGTCGATATTCCGATTAATGGTGGCCCGGTGCTCTGCATCGGTGGTGCTCTTCAGACCGGTTGCGTTGGCTTTTTCAAGCCGGCGGGTGGCGGTATTCCCGGTGGCGGTGCTGTTTCGGCCGTTGGCGTAGCTCCGGCTGCATTCACCATTCCTGACAATGCTTTTGCTCAGGCTCTTGGTGCTCAGACGGTTGCAGTGGGTATCGTTCCCACGGTAGTTCAGCTCGTAACGACGTTCGTGTTTGACGGCCCGGCCAACGTTGGCCAGGCACTTGGTGCCTCGCCCACCTTCGCAGCAGGCGCGCCTGCAGCGTTTGGTAAGGACGCATGGTCGAACGACGCGGGCCAGACGGCTCGTCTTGCAGCGACCTTTGCATGGTGCCCCGGCATTGGCGGCCCTGCTTGTGCAGCAGGTACGTTGGCAACGGGTAGTGCCGGCATTCAGGGCCGGATCGGCTACACGCCCGGTGCAAACGCATTTGGTGGCACGATGGGCATGATGCTCTCCGGTGGCGGCGCGACGTCGATCATCGCTGGCTCGGCAGCAGGCGTTCCGTTTCTCGCTCACTTGCCGATCATGGGCGCCGGTACGAACCCGCAGGCTGGTGGTGTTGGCTACGCGTTCCAGAACGTTGTGATCCTCGGTAGTGCTCCTCTCTACTTTGGTTTCATGACGAGCACGGGCAACGGCTCGGGTCTCCTCACCTCGACGGGTCCGCCGCTCACAACGGGTAATGCGACGATGTCTCCGGTGGTTATCGCCGGCGACACGAACGTGAACTTCGGTATGCCGTGGACTACGGGTACGGTTTCGGTGAAGAACACCGAGACTCTTGGCGGCATGGGCCAGACCGGTTCGATCACGGCGATGGGCTCGGATAGCCGAACAGCCGCTGGTAAGGGTCGCATCACGATGGTTGCCGGTGGTACTTCTCACCGCACCTTGTCCACCCTCGACTTCGAAGCTCTGGAAGTAATCGTTCTCGACTTTAACGATGGCTCCCCGACTCCTTCGATGGGCCCCGCCGGTCTCGCGACCGTAGCCATGTTGATGGCTCTTAGCGCGGGCTATGCGATTCGCAACAAGTTCAACGCGTAATCGCTAGGTCATAAAGCAACACCCTTCAGGGGCACGACCGTAATGGTCGTGCCCCTGATTCGTTTTGGCGATCCAATGCCAAAAGCATCATGCTTAGATGCCAATTGATTCAAACTCTGCGATTGTACTCCTGCACAGGTTTGGTCCTTCTGAATGAAGTTTGAAGTCGCCGGGCGCTATATTCCGGCGGCAAGTTAAGCGCACCGGCTGCAGCGGCCATTTTTACGATCCACGCCCAATAGCATGAGGCCCAAGCGGCAAGGGAAGGTCTAGTGTCGAAGTCTGAATTGAAGGTTGTTCGAGCGATACTCCTCGCCGTTTTGGTGGCAAGCCAATTGGCCGCCGCCACTGCGCTGGCCGAAGAGAGCGATGCCACGGAGTCCGAAGCTGTGGCGGTAGTCGCGGCGGATGACGCCGCAAGCGAAATTGATTGGTATGCAATCGGTGCCACGACTCTGGATGTTGCAGTGCTTCGTCCTCTCGGGACGTTGTCGACGATCGGGGGTGTGGCCTTTTTTGTGGCGACGGCACCGATCACCGCACCGACGGGTGGTCTCGAGACGTCTTGGGACGTCTTCGTATATGGCTCCTACGACTACACCTTTGTGAGGCCGCTGGGCGAGCTGTAGCGTCGTCGTCTACCGGTAGTCATTTGCGGTAGTCATTTGCAGTAGTCATTGTGTAGTTGTGCGCAGTGTGGCCGTGTCGGGTGATCGCACTAGGGCTGCGCCGGTTCTTCAGCAACATCGAGTAACCGACTCTCAAGAGAGCCTGTGCCCGCACACGCCGGGCAGCGCTGCTGTCGTCGCACGGGGTTTGGTTGTCGGATTCCGGCTTCGCTGGACTTCCTGGCGGGTCTGCCAAAGACACACGTCAAACCAAGCTGAAGCTGCGACTACAGGCCCCTTCGGTAGGTGTTGGCGGCCCGATGATCCGGTAGAGAGGGCGCGCGGCGGTTGTGGCTGGTTGCCTGCGAGTGCCGACCCTTACTGAGCGAGTTTTTCCAGCGTTGCTTTGATCTGGTTGCGCAATTGATTGAGCTCTGGGTCCGGTGGGATTCGCTCCATCAGACTCTGAACCCGTTTGGCATAGCCCTTGCCAACCGCGCCGCCGCGGTTCGGGCGATTGAAGTACGAAAGAGAGTCGATGGCCGCGAGATAGTCCTCGGAGGCCACACACGCTCGGGCCCGCAACAGGGCGCCTTCGAGATGCCGATTCGACCATACTGCCGTATCGACGAGGTGGACGGCCTCGCGGCCCAGTTCGGTGTTGCCGCTCTGAATCCGCCATTCGGCCCGCAGCGAGTAGGCGTGATTCGATAGCGGGTGGTTGCGCTCAATCGTCGCTAGGGCCGCATCAAGCGATTCAAGCGCCTGCCAATCCTCGGAGGCCTTGTAGCGCCAGCCCATATAGAAAGCTTCTTCTTTGGCGGTTAGCGGAAGGCTTATGACGCTTCCGGGGTCGCGTCCTCGGCCGAGGCTGTGTGTTGACATCTGGAGCAGCGTCGCACGTGCATAGAGATTTCGCGGGTCGCTTTCGAGAAGCTCGCGGGCTACCTGCAGCGCTGATTTACTTTTGCCGGAGTTGAGAAGCGAGGTCATTTCGACGACCTTCGCCTCGATCGGATCTTCGATCGTTTCCGCCAGTTGTGCCGCGCGCCGGGGGGGGAGCATCCAAGCAAGATAAAACGAGTCGAGGCCTTCGCGCGGAAGCTTCAGCAGCGGGTCATAAGGGCGCGTGAGTTCTTCGATGCCGTTGCGGACCGAGCGATTCAACACGTTCGGTGAGCGAATCTGCATGATGTTGTGATCGTCGCGGTTCAGCTCGGCCCCGCGAGCCAACTCGCGCACACCGTCGTCATCGAGCAGCATGCTGGTGAGGACATCTTCGGGTGAGTACACCCCGAGGTGCTCAAGTTCTCCATTGGGCACCTTTGCGACGATCTCCTTGGCGGCGGCAACCGTGTCAAAGGGAGTGTCAGAGGCGAGGAAGAGGACGCCGGTGTTGCCGGCTGGCGCGTATACTTGGACGTGGCCGTACACCTCGATCAAGGTAGCCAAGAGGGTGCGAAACAGCGCCTCGTCGACAAACGAGAGCCCAATCCACTGGACGAACACGCCATTGGGGTTGAGGTGCTCCTGCGCGAGTTCGAAGAACTCCTGGGTGTAGAGATGCGAAGCGCCAGCTGACCACGGATGCGAAGGCTGTGAGACGATTGCATCGAAGCGTTGGTCGGTGAGGGTGAGGGCGTTGCGGGCGTCATCGAGATGAACGGTGATACGTGGGTCTTTTAGCGGGTCTCGCCAGCGCGTCTCGCCGATCGCCTGGTTGCCGGCGATGACCTCCGGCTCGAGCTCGATCACGTCGACCTGCTTGATCGTCGGCGGAATGGTCTCGAGCGCGACACCGCCGCCGAAACCGACAACGAGCATGGTTTCGGCGTTGGGACGTGCAAGGCTGGGCAGCCCCCCGAGCCAGCGAGCGACGTTGGCTTGGTTGTGGCGCACGCCCAAAGGCGAAATTCTGCCTTCCGGGTTGCCGTTGGTGCGCAGGTACCAGTGGGCTGGCGACTTCAAGACGAGCACCGTGGCCGCGCGGCCCACCCCGAGATACTCGACCTTGTCGGTGACGTTCGCGCCACTGCCGATCGCCGAGTAGCGCAAGATCTTCCACGGCTGGTCAGGCGGGGCAACGGCGAGCACGAGAAGTGCGATCACGGCTGAAACTTGCAGGCGCCGCGCGTGCTGCTCAACGATGGTTAGCGCCGTTGCGAGGGCGAGGAGGAGATTGACGGCGACGCAGGCGATCAGCGTCCCGGCGTAGCCCAGCAGCGGGATGATGAAGAAGCCGGCCCCGATCGAACCGACCACCGAGCCGAGCGTGTTGACCGCGTAGACCACTGCGCTGGCTTGACCGGCGTCGGCTTCGTCTCGCGCCAGAATCCGCACGGCGAAGGGGAACGTTGCGCCGATCAAGGTGGCAGAGGGGAAGAGGGTTATCGTCGACGTCGCCCAGTCGACTAGTAGTTTCGGCCATCCGAGTCGCGTGAGGTTATCGGTGAAGTCGGGAATTACGTCGACGGCGGCAAAAGCGGCCAATGAGAGGACCGCAATGCCCAACTGAGCGATGCCAAAGCCGAGGGCGGCCCTCGCACGGGTCGTGCCCACCCGGGAGGCTACGGCGGCGCCGAGCGTGATCCCGAGCAGGAAACTCGCGAGCATCGTCGAAAAGGCGTAAACGCTGCCGCCGAGCAGATGCTCGAGCAAGCGAACCCACAGGACCTCGTAGGTGAACGAAATCAGGCCCGAGCCGAAGATGAGCGGCAAGATCCAGCGGGCTCGACGGTCGCTCGCGTCCTTGGCCGAATTGGTTGATGTGGCCCGTGTGGCTTCTTCGCTCTGGGTTGCCTCGGGAGCAACGAACTCGCCGCCCGCACTACGAGCCAGCAACCAGGCGGCAACAAAGACCAGGAGGTTGAAAAAAGCCGCAACCAGGATCGTCTGTCGCAGGCCAATGTTGGGCAGCAACACGAACGCGGCGAACATCGTACCAACGACGGCGCCCGCTGTATTGATCGAATAGAGCAGCCCGATGCGGCCCGAAATGTCTTCGTCGCTGTGGACCGAGTGACGCACCAACAGGGGAAGCGTCGCGCCCATCATTGCGGTGGGGACCATTAAGATGGCGAACGAACAAACCATGTAGAAGGAGGCGGTGAGCAAGCCGCTCGAACCGTCGAGGCCAGGTTGTCCGCCGAGCAACCCCACGTAGAGGGCTTGCGAGCCGTGAATGGCGAAGGGCACGCCCAAGGCCGAGAGGCCAACGCCGAGTTCAAGCACGCCGTACGTCAAAAGCGGGCGGGTGATCTTATGGGCGTATCGTGCAGCAACGGCTGCGCCTGCGGCCAACCCAGCCATGTAGGCGGCGAGCACCGTGGCGACGGCCAAGTTCGAGGTGCCGAATACGAACGCGAATTCCCTTGTCCACGCGGTCTGATAGATCAGACCTGCTAGGCCGGACAGGAAAAAGCAGACGAGTAGTAGTGAGAACGATGCGTTGCGTTGCATGAGGCAGGCCGGAGAGTAGGTACCCGGCTACCAGAGGGAAAGAGGCGATTTCCTACTTCGCGACTGCCCGGAGCGAGGCGACGAAAAACGGCGACGTTGGCGTCTTTGCATGCGGTCTTGGAGTTGCTGTCGTCTTGCCGCTAGCCACTCATCCCGACTCGTGGGGCCGGAGTCCTGGGTTTTGAGGATCGTGTCTTTCTTTTCTCGCAGCTTGCAGAAGTCTGCGTACGCTTCAATTTCATGCTGGAGTTCTTGTACCACCAACTCGATCATGATCGCGTCGTCGAGATAGCCAATGCCCGGAATTGCGTCCGGAATGAGGTCTTTGGGGTCCGCGAAGTAGGACAGGGCGCGTACGACGCGCTCGCGGTCCTTGCCTTCAAGACGCCAGTCTTCGTCGTTGACCATGTCGATCATCGAGCGAAGCTTTGTGATGCGCTCGGTGACGAACTCAGGCGCGTCGTCGGGTAGCTCGGCGACGGCTTTGGTGGCGCGGGCGATCAACTCTGCGGCGGAAACGCTGGCTGAACGCGTCTTCACCTCGGCGAGCACCTTGCGAAAGTATTTGAGGTCTTTGTCGCTGAGCTCGAAGGTTACTTTCATGGGCATGATCGGCGCATCTCCGTTGTTGGTTTCGGTGCCCCAGGCTGGACCGAGTCGAGGTGAGTCTACCAGACGCGCGCGAGGTACAGCCCAATTGTTCGTGCGAAGCGCTCGTTGGACTACTTTGCCTCGTTATTCTTAAAATAGCGGAAGCGCTTGCCGTATCGCTTGGCCGGATCTTCGACCCATTGCCACGAAACGATGGCGAGGGCAAAGGCGAGAAACGCGGACATCGCGACCTTCGGGTAGTACGACCAGCCTTCGGATAGCCAGCGCATGACGATTTGGGCAGCCATGGGATGAAACAGGTAGAGGCCATAACTGATGAGGCCGATGCCCACGACGAGCCGATTGGACAAGAGCGCCCCAACGGGCCCGCGGAAACCCTTTGCGGCTCGTGCGACGAGCCACGTAAAGACAAGCGCAAGGGCAAACTCCTGCAGCGGGATATTGATGTTGTGGCGGAAACTCTCGCCGTAGTGTTTTTCGCCTACGATGGTGGCGACCAGCAACGGCGTGCCAAGCCACAGGCAGCCGCGCAGCAGGGGCTCGCGAATTCGCTCGCCGCGTTCGCCCGCTTCGCCGCGAGTCAGCACCGCGAGCAGCGATCCCATGCCCAAGGTGTCGAGGCACGAGATGGGGTTGAAGCCAATCGTCATGTCGGCCCAGCCCGCCATCACGCCATAAGTTCGAAATGCAGGGGCTGCGACGATGGCCACAAGCACGGTCGGCACCATAAAGCGTCGGGGGACGAAGAGCACTACGAAGGCCCAGATGATATAAAACTGCTCTTCAACCGCGAGTGACCAAAGGTGCGAGATCCCCGGCAGCCAGCGGCCATCGAGAATCATGCCGATGTTGCTGAGGTAGGGAAGGTGCCATTGCAGGGTTTCCTGAATCGCGCCGATATCGAGCAGGCTGCCGATCAACAAGAAAAGATAGAAGGCGGGGACCAGGCGCAGGACCCGCCGCAAAAAGAAGTTGCGCAGGGAGAACGCCGCGTCTTGCTCGCCGGCCTCCATCGCCCTGCGTTGGTCGAGCAGGATGCCGGTAATCAAGAACCCACTGAGCACGAAGAAGAGTCGGACCCCGGCAAGACCAAAGGGAAACCAGGTCTTCCAGAAGATCACGCCCGGGATCCAGTGGTGGATCATGGTCGCGAGTACGGCGAATGCGCGCAGGCCGTCGAGTTGTACGCGGTAGCCCGCGGTCTCCCGGGCGGCTTCGGTCTCGATGCGATCGGTCATCTACGGCGAACTCGCTTCCTGAAAGATACGCGCGTCTGCGGTTCCGCGTTGTTGTGGGCAGAGCATATCAAAGACCGCGCTCAACCGAGCCACTCGGCAATCGCATTCTGGATTCGCGATGTCGCTGGGGCCGGTAGAGCGGCAGCTCAAGCGCAATCACACTGCACGTCGTAAGCTTGGGACGAGGCAACGACGGCTGCAATTCGCAGTGAACTCGCAATGACTGTTGTGAGTTGTTTTGTTCGCGGCTGCGAGTGGGGGTGACATGGGCGCAACGGCTCGGCGATGGCTCGGTGCCGGGGTGCTGATCGCTGCGGTAGTTGCACCGAGTGCGCCGGTACTGCTTTGTGCAACGTCGCTGCTTGAGGCCTTCGGAGCTTCGGGACTCTTGCCCCAACGGGCGGGGATTGCGAGCGCCGATGACAGCCAAAGCCTTACCAGCCAGCCCGTGATCGTAGCGGGCAGCAACGTGGCGCTCGCCTACACGCTTCGCCTTGAGAGCGGTGATGTACTCGACACCAACATCGGTGGCGAACCCGTGCGCTTCAAGGCGTTGGCGGGGCAAGTGGTGGCCGGGCTCGATGAGGCCGTAGTGGGTATGAAGATCGGTGACCGCAAGCACATCCGGGTTCCGCCGGAAAAGGGGTATGGAGCCAGGGATCCCTTAGCGTTGCGCCCCATCCCTTTGTCTCGTTTACCTGCCGAAGCGCGGGTTCCCGGCACCGAGCTTGGCACGGAGGACGCTCGCGGCCGACCGCGACTCATGCGCGTCGAACGCATCGAGGGGGACAACGCGATCATGGACTTCAATCATCCACTCGCCGGGCAAGTCTTGCTCTTCGACATCGAAGTCGTAGCGGTCGATTGAGGCTGGCGGTCAATGGCCTTCAAGCGCCGCCTTGAGCTTGGCGTCGCTGCCCTTGGCTCGCTTGACTGTGGCGATGCCCTGCAGTGTCATCGGGCAGCGCTTGGCGAGAATCTCGTCGCGATAGCTGTCTCGAGCTACGAGACGCTTCCAATAAGCCGCAACCGACGGTCGCAACCCAGCCCCCCAGAAGGTTGTCTCCCAATCGACTTCGACTAGGCGATCGAGAATGACCATCCAGCTTACATCGGCCAGGGTGAACGACTCTCCGGTGATATATGGGCCGCCGTGCTTGTCGAGTTGTGCTCCGAGGGCGTCGAGGTGATGTCCCATGTTCTTGCGACTTTGGGTAAGCAAACTCATCGCTTTGCCGATTTTGGGAAGACGGTGCAAGCCCGCGAACTTGAGCATGAGAAACACAATGGGCCGCTCTTTGTTTGGATGGGTGAGCAGTCCCTTCAAAATCTCGCGCACTGGAATGCGAGTGACCATTGCGGCGAAGATGGGCACCGTGAGCCCCGGGATGCAATGGCCCGCTCGCTCTCGGGTTCCCTTGGTGGGGTCGTTGCCGACGAGTGACGCGCAATCAACCCAACGTTCGACCTCGGCACGAGCGGCTGGGTCTTCGGGCATGAGCTGCGTTCCTCGCACCCCTGCATGACGTGCCGCGTAGATAATCTCTTCGTGGCTTTCGTAAATCGGGTGGCCGTTGTGCAGCAAAACAGGAAGCAGGCCGGCTGGGTTGATGGCGAGGTAGTCGCGGCCCACGTTTTCGTACGAGCCTGTTTCAATTAGATCAATGTGATGGCCGCGATAGGGCAGGGCGAGTTCCGCCATACACACCCGAAGCTTCTTTGAGCACAATGAAAAACTGTTGTGATAGACCTCCCACTCCTCTTGGTGGGGGAGGGATATATGGTTCTGGTAGCCGGATAGCATTTTGCGCCTCACATATTCGAATTTCACTGGTATGTGGTGTGCGACTCCCGTGTCGCATTCGTCTAGACTGTGGCGCAGAAGGTATCGTGGATGCCTGATGACACGAGAATGCGATACTGGGCGACACGTTCAACCGGAAGGGCTGCTGGG
>JBLHOB010000041.1:0-11368 GCA_047619425.1 Myxococcota bacterium | reverse complement strand
GTCACACCAACAGAGCACAAGGCTCGATGAAGCGTGCGCCGTCTTGGCACGATCCCTGCTTTTGTTCCTGTTGCGGAAAAGGAACGATCCGCACCCAAACTCAGCGAAGTCAACAAGTCCGCAATGCAATCAACTGGAGATCCAATGCATGAAACCGCCGCTAGCGTAATGACCAACTCTGTCATCTCGGTCAGTCCCGCCACATCACTTCTCGACGTACTCCGACTGTTCGTCGAGGAGAATGTCCATGGGGCTCCGGTCATCGATGTCGACGGAAAGATCGCAGGGGTCGTTTCCACCAGCGACCTACTCGATGCGCAAGAAAGGGAGCAGTCTGCGGTCTTAACTAGGGCCCACTATCTCCAAGAGTATATTGAATTCTCGGGGCGAGCTTCTGCCGAGGATCTCGCGGATTTTCAGGACCGTCTGGTGAATCGAAGTGTTGCTGAGGTCATGACCAAGAACTTCATCAGTGTCCCGCCCAATGCACCCATCTCAGCAGTTGCGCGCTGCCTGCGCAAAAACCAAATCCACCGAGTCTGGGTCGTCGAAGACGATCGAGTGTGCGGCGTGATTTCCACGCTTGACTTGATGCCGCTCCTCGAGGAGCACTAGTCACTGGGGCCAACGGTCTTGAAGCGAACCGCCTCCGCCGGGCTGTCGACGACACGCGAGGTTTCAACGTGCTCAAAGCCGCTCATCGACAAGACACAGAGCGGTAGAATTCGTTGCAGGCGGCCTCTTCCCCTCTGTCCTCGAATAAGGGAATCTGTCGCCGGACTTCGACCTTGTCTGAGCCTCGAGTTCATTCAATTCTTGCGAAACCGCTTTGGCGAGGAGCATCAACGGCAATGAAATTTCGTCCAACTCCAGAAAAACTGATTCCCGATCTTACGCCCCAGGAAGAGCTCGTCATCCTTGCAAGGAGCCTGTGGAGAGAGGGATACAACGACCACCTGGCTGGCCACATCACCATCAATCGCGGGGATGGAACGCTTTGGTGCAATCCCTGGCTTCTCACCTGGGAGGAGCTGCAACCGCAGGATGTCATCGCCATCGATCTTGAGGGCAAAGTCGTCGAAGGCAACTGGCCGGCCCCCCTCGGCATCCCACTCCACCTTGAACTCCATCGCGCGCGGCCCGACGTGCGAGTTGCGGTACACAGTCATCCACTGTTCGGTGTCGTTTGGGCCGACTTGCGCGAGATACCGCCGATCATGGATCAGAGCTCTGCCTTGGGCGGAGGCGGGGAACTCGTCCTGGTCGATGAATACGAAGGCACCGTAGACAATTCAAACGCAGCGGCGGCGGCGGTCGCAAAACTCGCCGACGCCGAACTCGCGCTATTGGCTGGACACGGAGTCTTCATCCTCGGCTCGACGGTACGAGCTGTCCATCAACGCGCCGTTGCGCTCGAGCAGCGATGTCAGCATGCCTGGTATGCACGCGCGATCGCCAACGGCCCCCTCGAGACACCACTTCCCAAGAGCTATCTCGACTTCATGGAAGGGACGGACGGCGACGGCTTCCACGGATTTTGGGAGAGTGCGGTCCGCAAGGAGTTGCGCGCGGATCCGGGGTTGCTTGGGTAGCGACGTTGATTAGAGAAATCGCGACACTTCATATGACGAATTCATCCTACTCCTCACTCGGAACGAATCGCCAAGTCTCTAGACATACGACGCTGCGTACCCATTGGGCGAACAAGGTGCCGTATGCCGGGGCTCACGACCTCGCTTGTCGCGCAGCATGGAGTCGCTGAAGAACGACCCCCGACGCTGGCAAGGCAAGCACCAAGAGCACGACGCCAGACCACGGCAGCGCGGGCACCGGGACACCGGCGCATACTTCACAATCCCCTTGGCACGTTGAGCATGTTTCGGTTCCGTTGCAAGTCAAGTCGCCACAGACCGGGCCACCACATGTCCCGCAGTCGATTGCACAAGTGCCGCACGTCTCCGCGCCCTCGCACGTCAGATCGCCGCAGACTGAGCCGCCGACGAAGATCCCCTGGGTCGAGGCTCCCCAGAGTGGTTGGCCAGCGCCGTTGTAGATGACCATGTTTCCATCATCCTGAAGTCGAAGTTCGGCGCCTACAGTCCCAGAAGTGCCAGACGCCCAAAGCGCTTGATTGAACTCGTCGAGCACAACGAGATTTCCGTCTGCCTGAAAATCGACGCGACAGCCTGTGCCTGCATTGATCGTGTCGCTGTGCCAGAGCGAGTCGACCACGAGTCCATTGACCACACTCGACACCACGAGGTTGCAGTCACTTTGCATCTCCAATCGGCGGTAACCAATCTGTATGAACTGCCCTGCCGACAAACTCAATAAACCGGCCGACTGGATGCTCTCATCGGGGATATTGGAATTCGCATTCCACAACGGTTGTCCAACACCGTTGTAGATGACGAGGTTGCCATCCTCTTGCAGTCTCAGCTCACCACCGCTGGTGCCGGAAGTGCCCGAGGCCCATAGTGGCTGCCCGGCTCCGTTGTAAACAACAAAGTTTCCGTCCGCCTGGAAGTCCACATAGCAACCCGTGCCCGCGTTTGCGGTATCCGTATGCCACAGCAACGCACCCATGGCCGCGTTGTCGTAGCTATGAAGTGCAACGTTGCAATCGGCGCGCATCTCAAGGCGTCGATTCTCGGTATAGACGAATTGCCCGGCTGACAAGAGAAACTGGCCGGCGAAGAACGTGCTCTCGATTGGAGGATTCGAATTGGCGTTCCAAAGCGGCTCCCCAGCGCCGTTGTAGACCGCGAGATTGCCATCACTTTGCAGCCGCAGCTCCGCACCGCTCGTGCCCGAAGTGCCGGATGACCATAGGGCTTGGCCACCGCTGTCTTTCAGAACGAAATTGCCGTCCCCTTGCAGCTCCGCGTAGCACCCGCCGCCAGCACCTGCGGTATTGCTCTGCCATAAGACTCCACCGGTCACACCGTTTACGAAGCTGTACACAACGAGGTTGCAGTCACCCCGCATCTCAAGCTTACGGTTTTCGCTGTGCAGGATCTGCCCAGCCGAAGCAATGATCTGCCCCGCGGTGAGAACGTAATCGCTCGGGTAGTTGGTGAAGGTCTGCCAAAGCGCGCCACCGCCACCGCTATAGATCACGACGTTGCCGTCTTCTTGCAGGCGAAGCTCCGACCCACTGGTGCTCGAAAACCAAAGCGGCGCCCCGCCGCCGTCGTAGACAACGAGGTTTCCGTCCGACTGAAATTCGGTGTAGCAACCGCTGCCCGCATTTGCGGTGCCGCTATTCCACAAATCACCACCGACGATCTGAACCCCGCCAACGTCTTCGACGCTATACACGACGAGGTTGCAGTCCCCCTCCATTTTCAACAGTCGATTGATGCCACGCACGGACTGCCCGGCCAATAGCGTCAACGCACCCGCGTCGTAGAAGGCATCTGCAGTGCTACTTGTCCCCCACATTCCCTCGACGTCGCGGTCGTCGTGATTCATCCATACGAAACTCTGGCCGGCATTTTCCTTGGCGAGCTTCAGCGCTTGGTTGTCCTGGCTGTTGGTCGGCACACTGAATTGATATTCCGCCCCCAACGACGCGCAGGCGAATGAACCAACGCCCCACGAATCGGACATAGCACTGACTGCCCAACTCCCGGTGTTGGTGTTTTCGCAGGCGAAGACGCTTTGCAGACTGCAGTCGTCATCGTTCCAGCGACCATTGCCGTTTTGTATGGCGCAATGCTCAATGCCGCCGAAGTTGTTTGGTTCATTGACCTCCCAGGTCCACACCGCCGCGGGGAGGCGGTTGTCGTTCTGGTGGAGCTGATCGAGATCGACAATGTTAGTCCCCGTCGCGAAGTAGTTGATCAGGTCGACATCACTGATTGAAGCACCCGCTCCACCAATGCCACCAATCACGGTCGAGTCTTCCCAGACGCGGCTTAAACCGCCGAGCCCGGTAAACACCATCCCGTTCCAGTTGGCATCGCCACTGCACCCGCCCTCGTTCCAGATGACGACGTTCTTTCCCGCCGCCAGGACATCCGCTTTTGAAACGTTGCTTGGGATATTGCTGCAACCACCGCTCGCGTACACCTTGTTGCCAAAGCGGGCGTTCACCTGGTTAAACGCTTCGCCGTGCTGACCATCCATGTGGTCTTCGATGTGAAGGATCAGCACTTGATCGATGCTGCTCGCAGTGCCCAACCACGCCGAAATCTCGTCCAGACCTTCAGCGAAGTACCGGTCGTCGAAGCTGCAGCCGACGTGCCCCGCAGTGCCGTGACACAGCAAGAGTCTATCCGGGAAGTCGAACGGACCCTCCGTCTTGGCTGTCCAGTGCACGTCGAACTCGACTGCGCGCGCACCCATGCGAAGCTGATTGAAGATGGAGTCGATCTGGTTCGGGTCGAGGTAGGAGGTCGCCGTCGTGTAGGCGGCGGAGTTGAAACTATTGTGACTACCGACGATGTTGTTTTCTGCGAGTGGGGCATCGAGATCAAGAAGCCGTTGGGAGATCAGTGCCTGCCCAGCCCAGCTGTTGTTGAAGTCATCGATGCCGTCCGCACGAGCAATGCCGCATGGGGCAATTACAAGCAATAGCAGCGCCAGCGCCCCTCGCACTGCGACGCGCGTCACGATCGAAAAGCGTCGCAGAAAATTGCCCCCCAAGAAAGAAACCCCGCCATCCGACTCGCGGAAAGCGGGGCGTTCCGTCATTAAAGCCTCGACTCAGGCTCGTCGATTGCGACGCGCAGCCATACCCACCAGACCGATACTCAGAAGCAAGCCTGTTCCCGGTTCGGGCACTGCAGTGAATGCACCGTTGAAATTCAGGATGTCATGGTTTTCACCAGCACCGCCGGTGTTGGCAGAAAAACCGAGCGTTGCGTCATCGAGCGAACTCAAATCCGCCAGGATATTAATAATGCCAGTGTTGGCACCGCCGTTCGTGTTGACGACGTTAAGCGCAAAGTTGTTTGCACCATCGTACGCCATGAAGACTTGATAGAAGTCGTCGAAACTGTTGCCCATGCCCGGAATTACGCTCAAGTTGTTGGCGTAAATTTGAATCCCGTCTAGATGGACTTCGACGTGAAAGTTGCTGCCTTCCCCATTGTCATAGGTATCAATGCCGACTGTGAAGCGCGGGTTCGAAAGTCCAGCGCCGTTGAAAAACGTGTTGGCTCCGACCCCATCTTCTTGCAAGTGAAAGCCGAGACCGTCGGCCCCGCCGCCGCTGCCAAATGTAATCTGCCACATGAAATCTGCGGTCCATGCCTGGCCCGCGTTCACCGAGCCTGTGTTGACCCAGGCATTGCCGACTTGCCCACCACCATTACTGGTCAGTCGCAGTCGATTCGGGGGAGCGAGGGCCCCGTCTATGGCCCAGGCGGCGTTTCCTACCAGGGTGAGATCCGACGTGTTGTGGTCTGCTGCCGTAAAGTCGTAGCCGTAAGTAATCGCGGCCGCAGGGCTAGCCACCAGAAGAAAATAGCCACCCATCACGGCCACTATGAATTTTGCGCGCAAGTCCATCATCATTCCCTTCCCAAGGTTGAATGATATTGATAGGCAATCTCTGTGCCGAATGTTCAGGAAGGTTTAAGTCACTGTTTTAACGAAGATGTTTTCCCTAGGTACCATTCGCCGTCCTCGATTAGCGCCGAAAGATTGACCTTATTGGGAAAATATTTTCCTCTGTAACGAAGGGCTGGTTTGCACGGACGCGAGGAGGAACGACACAATTCGGAGACGCCCCCACTCGGCGGGCGCAAAACACCTCAGCGGGTAGCGAGTACGTTCGTAGCGTGAGAGTCGCACTGGATCCTTGATCCGGTGTTGCTCCGCAGCGTCTGTCTGAGTGACTCGACGCGATTGCGAAAGGCCCCCGCCATTTTGTCGTGGCGGGAGCCCGTCGCAGCGCGAAGGGACTTACATCATCCCACCCATTCCACCCATGTCGGGCATGCCGCCGCCGCCCGCGCCGTGTGGCTCAGGCTTGTCGGCGATCATGGCTTCCGTCGTCAACAGGAGACCTGAAACCGACGCCGCGTGTTGGAGGGCCGACCGGACGACCTTGGCCGGATCGATGACGCCTGCCTTGATCAGGTCTTCGTAGCATTCGGTTGCAGCGTTAAAGCCGTGGGATCCCTTCATCCCTTTCACCTTATCCACGACGACCGACCCTTCGAGGCCCGCATTGCTCGCGATGAAACGCAACGGGGCTTCGATGGCGCGGCGGATGATCTCGACTCCCGCGGCCTCCTCGTCGTTTTCAACCGCAACACTTTCGAGAACACTGGCGCAGCGAAGCAATGCGACGCCACCGCCAGGCACAATGCCCTCTTCGATCGCGGCACGTGTCGCGTGAAGCGCGTCTTCAACGCGCGCCTTCTTCTCCTTCATCTCAGTCTCGGTCGCCGCTCCGACTTTGATCACGGCAACACCACCGACGAGCTTGGCGAGTCGCTCTTGGAGTTTCTCGCGGTCGTAGTCGGAGCTTGTCGCTTCGATCTGGCCCCGAATCTCGCCGCAGCGTCCCTGAATGTCTTTCTTCGATCCAGCTCCGTCGATGATCGTTGTGTTGTCCTTGTCGATCGAGATGCGCTTGGCCGAACCGAGGTCCTTGAGCGTCACATTCTCGAGCTTAAGGCCCAACTCCTCCGAAATGACCTGCCCGCCCGTAAGGATCGCGACGTCCTGGAGCATTGCCTTGCGACGGTCACCAAATCCAGGAGCCTTCACCGCACAGACGTTGAGCGTGCCGCGAATCTTGTTCACCACGAGGGTCGCGAGGGCTTCACCGTCGATGTCTTCGGCGACGATGAGCAGCGGTTTGCCGGCCTGAGCAACTTGCTCGAGCAGCGGAAGAATATCTTTCATGTTGCTGATCTTCTTCTCATGGAGGAACACCAGCGGCTCCTCGAGGGCGACCTGCATGGTTTCAGGATCGGTCACGAAATAGGGCGAGAGATAGCCGCGATCGAACTGCATGCCTTCAACGACATCAAGTTCGGTCTCGAGGCTCTTGCCTTCTTCGACCGTGATCACCCCGTCCTTACCGACCTTGTCCATCGCTTCGGCCAGAATCGAGCCGATCGTCTCATCCGAGTTGGCGGAGATCGTGCCGATTTGGGCGATCTCAGCCGAGTCTCTCGTCGGCTTGGCGATCTTGGCGAGTTCGTTGGTCATGGCCGCAACCGCTTTTTCAATGCCGCGCTTGAGGTCCATCGGATTCATGCCAGCCGCAACGAGCTTGCTGCCTTCTCGAAAGATCGCCTGTGCGAGCACAGTGGCTGTGGTGGTCCCGTCACCCGCAACGCTGGAAGTCTTTGAAGCAACCTCCTTGACCATTTGGGCGCCCATGTTTTCAAATTTGTCACCAAATTGGATCTCGTTGGCGACGGTGACGCCGTCCTTGGTGATCGTCGGGGAGCCGTAGCTTTTGTCGATGATGACGTTGCGCCCCTTCGGCCCGAGAGTGACGCGCACCGCGTTTGCGAGGCCATTTACACCGGCGAGAATTTTCGCTCGGGCATCCTGGTTGTAGATTATTTGTTTAGCCATGTTGTTTAAATCCCTCTAATTCCAGATCGCGAGGACGTCGTCTTCGCGAATGATCATGTGTTCAACACCGTCGACGTCTACCTCGGTACCGCCGTACTTGCTGAAGAGAATGTGGTCGCCCTTCTTGACGCCCACCTTTACAACTTCCCCGCTTTCGAGCGTCTTGCCGGGCCCCACCGCAATGACGAGACCGTCCTGCGGTTTTTCCTTGGCGGAATCGGGGATGATGATGCCCCCCTTAGTTGCCTCTTCCTCTTTCACACGTTTGACCAGTATGCGGTCTTGAAGTGGTCGGATCTTCATGTTTCATCGTCCCTGCAACCCAGCGCTTCGGCTGAATGGCTTGTGGAATGTCGGTGCTCGATCCTGCGAGAGGTCATCTGCCATGCACTTTCCATCGGTGCATTGCGCTCAGCTTCGAACGACTGGATCGTTGCCTTTGTGGAATTGAGGCGGCCGGTTTCCCCGAACGCATTTGGCGATTGCCACCGTTGGCAGCCAAGTGAGCGGATAGATTGGCTCGGCACATCGCATGTCAAGGGCGGCAAATATGAATGCGTCGGTTTTACCTTGGTTATTCGTTTCGCCAACGGGCGAGATCAGCAACTGCGAGCGGAAATACCTGTAAAACCACTCGATGGGGAGAGCTTTGAAGCCGCCCACCGACGGAGCGCACCACCCACACCTTGCGGTGTGGGTGGTCTAAAGACAAAATCACCCTGCCGTATCATCGTCTTAAACGAGGCCGCAATTGTTCCAGTGGCATATTTCGGATGGATAGAAAGAGCCGCGTGTTAAATTCATGACAACCGACCAGAATCCACAGGGGCTCCGCGGGCCAAAGCGAATCCGGACTAGCAAACGTGGCGTTTGGCTCCTCAAGAACCCGTCGACAAACAAGGGCCTCGCATTCACCCGGGCAGAGCGTGAAGATCTGGGGCTGACTTCACTACTGCCCGCGCGGACCCTCACCATCGACGAACAGATGCACCTCGAACTCGAGCATCTCCGGGGCCAGCCACAGCCTATCGACAAGTACATCGGGCTCGCAGCGCTTCAGGATCGCAACGAAGTTCTCTTCTACCGGGTGCTGGTCGAGAACTTGCGGGACCTTATGCCGATCGTGTACACGCCGACCGTAGGCCTTGCTTGTCAACGCTTTAGCCACATTCATCGCAACGTACGAGGGCTCTGGCTCACTCCCGACGATCGAGACCGCATTCCAGAAATGCTTCGTCTCTTCCCGTTTCAGGACATTCGACTGATCGTCGCGACCGACAACGAGCGCATTCTTGGCCTCGGAGACCAGGGGGCCGGCGGAATGGGCATCCCGGTCGGCAAGCTTGCTCTGTACGTAGCCGGGGCGGGTATTCATCCTTCCAAAGTTATGCCAGTCAGCTTGGATGTTGGAACGGACAACTCCACCCTGCTCGAAGACCCGTACTACGTCGGCTATCGCAAGCGCCGCCTTCGCGGAAAAGAATATGACGAGTTTATCGACGCGTTCGTCGATGGCGTACAAGAGGTTTTCCCAAAGGCAATCGTACAGTGGGAAGACTTTCATGGAAGCAACGCATCGCGACTTCTCGAGCGATATCGTTCGCGTATCCCGTCGTTCAATGATGACATTCAGGGCACGGCGGCGGTCGTCGTGGCGGGGATGCTCTCCACTCTTCGCATCACGCATGAGAAGCTCATCGACCAACGTTTTCTGTACATGGGCGCAGGGGCCGCCTGTAGCGGAATCCATTCCCTTCTCTGCAACGCCATGCGATCCGAGGGCGCCGATGACGCAACCATTGCTCGCGCCCATCTCGCATTCGACGTCAACGGCCTCTTGTCGGAAGAGAATCAAAGTTCGACTCCGCGGCCAGGATCACTTACTGCAAGCCGAACAACCTTGTCTCACTACGGACTTCAGGAGCACCTCGACGCCATCACTCCCGTAGATGCGATACGTGCGATGAAGCCGACGGTCATAGTCGGAGCGACCGCCACTCCAGGGCTGTTCACCGAGAGGATGCTATCGGAGATGGCCAGCCACGTAGACAGACCGCTGGTGCTACCACTTTCCAATCCGACTAGCCGAGCTGAATGCACACCGGAAGATGCCATTGCATGGACGAATGGGCGGGCAATCGTCGCGACGGGAAGTCCGTCCGCAGACGTCAATCATGATGGGCGCCAACATGTGATTGGTCAAGCGAACAACGTCTTCATCTTTCCAGGAGTGGGGCTTGGATCGATCTTAGCCGGATTCAAAGTGGTGCCTGACGATGTTTTTCTGGTAGCAGCCAGGGCCCTAGCTGAGTGCGTTCCGGACGATCGCCTGCAGCAAGGAGCGATCTATCCGCAGGTCTCGACGCTCCGTGAATCGACCGTAAAAGTTGCAGCGTCTGTCATCCGCTTTGCCAACGAAATGGGGTCAGGGCCGCGCGTTCCCGACGCTGATATCGAGGAACTCGTTCGAAGTTCGATGTGGTACCCCGAGTACATTCCGATCATCGCGAAATAGCGGTACAAGTCCCGATCGATTTCGCTGCGACTTTCAGAGAGACGTCCACCGGCCAAACAGGAAGTTCGATGCGTTGACCCGTTAGTACCTCGCGGCCCTAAGACTTTTCACCCTTCGTCATCTCCGAACTAGAGCCACGAGCTGCAAGCAACCAATCCGGTGCTCGCCATAACCGCCGCAAATCCGTAAAGCTCCGCGGCACCAACGACCTTAAGATCAATCACTACATTTTCCCGAGCGACTGCCAGAAGGGCTGTTGCGAGGACGATCTACAAACACTCCGTCTACAGACTGTACAGGCGAGGCCTTCGACACGATTGACGCAGGGCCATCATGTTAGTTTTTCCGACACTCCCGGAGCGTTCGCGCCGAGCCCCTCGTCCCACGGCGGGTGCTCGCCGCAGCCCGACACGAAGTGGTCTAGCAACAAGCGCACCTTCGCCGTGAGCAGCTTGCGATGGAGCGTGACGGCCCAGATCACAGTGTCCGCTTCGAGCCGATCCGCGAAGAGCGCCTCGAGCCGTCCCGCCCGCAAATCGTCGCCGATCAAGAAGGTGGGCAGCAGCGCGATCCCCAAGCCACTCAGCAACATGCTGCGGATCATTTCGCCGCTGTTGGCGCGGTGGCGCGGCGAGATGCTCACCGTCGTTTGCTCCGCTCCAGCCGTGCGAAACCGCCACTGCCTAGTTTGCTCGTATGCATAGCCGATAACCGAGTGTCGGCTTAGCTCACTCGGATCTGCGGGGTGCCCGTTGGCTTCCAAGTAGGCGGGCGCGGCACAGAGCACTCGGCGACACGGGCCCATGCGACGCGCGACTAGACTCGAGTCAGCGAGATTCGCAATTCGGATAACGATGTCGAAGCCCTCTTCCACCACGTCGACAAAACGATCGGAGAAATCGACCTCGAGGCGGATGTCGGCATACTGCGTTGCGAAGCGGGCGAGTGTCTCGGCGAGGTGCAGGCGACCGAAATCCGTCGGGATGCTGACCCGGAGCAAGCCGCGCGGCTCTTCGTGTAGCTCTGCGACCGCCATCTCGGCCTCATCGAGATCGCTCAGCACCCCCTGCACCCGATCGCGAAACGCGATGCCAATCTCGGTGAGCGAAACTCGCCGCGTGGTGCGATGGAGTAGCCGCACGCTGAGGCGCGCTTCGAGCGACTGGATCTGCTTGCTGACTGAAGACGTCGTGCGGCCCAGGCTGCGAGCCGCCGCCGTAAAGCTTCCATTCTGGGCGACCGCCGCAAATGCCTCAAGCTCACCCAACCGGTCCATATCTACTCCTCATTATATCCTCACAGGAC
>JBLHOB010000040.1:0-11408 GCA_047619425.1 Myxococcota bacterium | reverse complement strand
GAAAAGTCGAGTACCGCTTCGAGTTGAATCATGCAGCCGAGCATCACGAACAAACAGAAAATTACTTTGAAGATGTTCGCCGTCATTTCGCCGGTGCCGAAGAGATAGGTCCAACCTTTGAGTCCGTAGTATGACCACGAGACCATGGTCGAGAGTGCGAACAGAGTCGCCGCAAGCGCGAGCAGTGGTGGTGACCAGGACAGGTTGCGTTCAAATGCGTGGGAGGTCATCTCAATGCCGCCCATGCCCTGTGTAAATTCCGGCTCGTAGTAGGACGTCGTGATGATGACGAGTGCCGTGGCACTGCAGATGATGATCGTGTCGATGAAGGGCTCGAGGAGTGAAACAAAGCCTTCCGTAATGGGCTCGTCGGTTTTGACCGCCGCGTGAGCAATGGTGGCGGAGCCAATGCCGGCTTCGTTTGAGAATACAGCCCGCTGGAACCCGACGATGAGCGCTCCGAGGATGCCGCCGCCTATGGCATCGTTGCCAAAGGCGCCTTCGAAAATGCGTCCAAAGGCCCAGGGAATCGCTTCGGCGTTCAAGGCGATAACGATCAACGCACCGGCGAGATAGAGCACGGCCATAAAGGGTACAAGTCGTGCTGTCACGGCAGCGATGCTGCGGATGCCTCCGATAATGATCGCGCCCACCGTCGCCGCGAGAATGGCGCCGATCAACCAACCCTTGCCGGCAAAGAGACTTGCCTCCCCGCCGGTCACGCCGACGATCTGCACGAATGCTTGATTGGACTGGAACATATTGCCGATGCCGAGGCAGCCGATCACGATACCAATCGCGTAGAAGGTGCCGAGGGCTCGGCCGAGTCTAGGCATGCCGCGTTCGGCGAGGCCTTTGGTGAGGTAGTACATTGGGCCGCCCGAGACGCTGCCGTCCTCGTGCTCCTCGCGATAGATCACGCCCAGGCTGCACTCGACAAACTTGGTCGCCATGCCGAGTAGCCCGGCGATAAACATCCACATCGCGGCACCGGGGCCTCCGACGGAAATGGCGACTGCGACGCCACCAATGTTGCCGATACCGACGGTGCCTGAAACTGCGGTCGACAGCGCTTGGAAGTGAGACACCTCGCCAACCGCGTTTGAGTCGGCGCCGCCGCTGTTTTGATGTCTACCCAAAACGAGAGAGAGGCCGTGACCGATCCCCCATAGATTGATGAAACGAAACCGCACGGTGAAGTAGAGGGCCCCGACGACCAGCCACAAAACAACAACGGGTGCTTGGCTTCCAAGGAGATTGATCGGGAAGAATACGACTCCCGCGAGTAGGTCGGCCAGCGGTCGAAAAATCGTTTCGATCCAGTTCACAGCATCTCCAAGAGTAGCGTGTATAAGTGGCGGTCCGTGGCTCGCCACGACGTCATGATCCGGTGTGGTTGTCCGCGGAGGTGCGACGCATACGTTAGCGAACCGGGGCCGCACCGGTGTTGAGGGTGACGATTTCGGGGTCCATTCCTGCGCGCCCGACGCGAATCGCCACTTCAGCAACTTCGGCTAGCCGAGACAGGCCAACGACGTAGAGATCGAAACGGGATCCATCGCTTGTTGTGCGCTCTTTGATAAGAGTTGGCCAGGGTGCGACGTCGAGGTCTTCTTCGACGGCTTCGGCAATATCCGCCGTGTAATACGACGCAACCCGGATCGCGTAGCGAGATTCAACGTCGCCCTCGATGTCGATCGCGAGTCGCTTAATCGCGCGGGCAAGAGAGATCTCTTCGGCTTGTCGCTGTTCCATGGTGGGGATCAATGTCGCTTCGACCGAAATCACAGTGTAGGTACGACGAGTTTGATCGAATGTCGCCGTAAATAGGCGGCCGAGGATGGGGATTGCGGAGAGGAAGGGGATGCCGGCGGAGGCTTGAAGCACAACTTCGCTGTTGAGCCCGGCGATAATCATACGTTGGTCGAAACCGGCATTGAAGGTCGTTTCAATTGCGCGATTCGCCAAGATCGGGCCCAACTGCGGGTCGCCCGCTCCGCGGACGAGTTCGAGGTTCAAGCTCAACTCGAGTATCAGATCCACTTCACTCGACATTTTGGGCGTAACGTGAAGCTCGACTCCGACGTCGTGTCTTTCGATTTCAACGCGCACCGAAGGCCCGACTCCCGGGCCAAACGACAGCCCGTCGTTGGAGCCAACGGGGATTGGAATGTTGTCGCCGATGAAAATTGTGCTCTCTTCTCCGACGGCGAGGGTCAGGCTAGGGCGCTGCGTGACCTTGATCTCGGTCTCGACACTTTGGGCCAACAATGTGACGCCGAGGCCCGGGATCACCAGTACTTCGGGCACGCCATCTGCGCCGACGATCGGCAGTCCGCTTGGGTCGAGCACGGGAATCACGACCGTCTCGCCGGCAACCGTAAACAGTGGGGTGGCAGCACCTTGAATCGGATTATCTCCGAGGTCGATGCCCGGAATGTTAAGGTTGAGTAGTCCGGGATTAACAAGGGCGAGGAGTCCCGGGTCGTTGACGTCTTTCTGCTCAATGATCGGGATGGCCGCGCCGGTGCCTAGTCCCAACTCGCCGCTGGTTGTGATTTCGACAATCTGAACGTTGATCCGGACCATGCGCGGCTCTTTGTCGAGCTTTGCAATTAGGCGACGCAGGACATCAAAGATCTCGCGGCTTGCTCGAATAACCAGCGAGCGTGTGGGGGGGTGGGGGACGATGCTGTAGTCCTGTCCAACCAATGGGCCCGTGTCGGTTTGATTCCGTAGGCGTGAGTCCTGGCTTCGCTTCGGAGCGGCGCCCTGGGATTGGTCTCGCAACAGTTGGGCGAGTGCGATGGGGTCCTGATGAATAAGGGGGACGACGTGCATCTCGCCTTGTCCGATCGCAGGGATGTCCATGACGTCGATCCACTCGCGTACTTTTGCGAGGTCGATGACGGTGCCCGTAAGTAGGAGCGCATTGGTGCGCTTGTCGACCTCAATCGTTACCTCGGGTACCGCGCTGCGGGTGGTACCCGACTTGTTCAGCAGCCTGTTCAGTTGCGCCTGAACTTCGTCCGCATCGCGGTAGCGAATGCGTCGTACAATCAAGTTTTCTTGTTTTGCTGCGTCGAGTTGTTGCGCGAGTTCGATTAAGCGGCGGACGCGATTCTCAGCGCCGGCAAATATGATGCTGCCCGCATTGGGGTAGGGGATCATCTGCGCGTTGTTCTGCAAGAGCGGGCTGAGCGCGCGGACGACGGTCTCAGGGTCGGCATGCTTGAGCTTGATGCGTGTAGTGACACTGCCTTCGGCGTCGTCGCGCAGGGCGTCTTCCGTATACGGAGCCCCTCCCGCCATTTTCTCCCAGCGCACGATCGTGTAGCGAGTGGGCGCGATCGGGAGGGCGACCAGGCCCTTGATCAAAAGCGTCGCGTTGAGGATCTGGGTCGCTTCATCGGTACTGACTTCGGCGGGAATCGCAATCGTGACGCGCCCGGGCAGTGGCGACTCAAAGATGTAGTCGTTGCCGGTACGCTCTGAGATGGCGGCGACCACGTCATCAAGCGGAGCTTGGTCGAGTATGAGGGTGACGGGTTCGTCCGGCCGCGCAGCGTGCGCAACTGGTGGAGTCGCGGCGCTGCCCAAGAGTCCAATGCATGCCGCCGCAGCCATCGTGAAGAGAAGATGAGAAGGTCTATTTTGTGTGACCCAATGCGGCAAGCTCGCTGACCTTCTACTGCTCAGGGACACTGTAAGTGCCCGAGGCAAGTGGCGTGACGAGCTCGTCCGACGAGAAGAACTCCACCCGGTATGTACCCGGCTGCCATTCGCGGTTCGGAGCCTTTAGCCACACGTAACTGTAGTCGTCGTCGGGGCTGACCCGGTATTGATCGAAGAGCAAGTTTTCGGGCTGGTCGACCCGGTACCAGTGCACCATGACGTTCTCGGCACCGATGCCGGCGTTGGGAATCACGGCGTAGATTTTTCGAGCGTTCTGGTCGAACACAAATCTTGGATCTTCGGCACCGCCGGAAGAACTTGCGTCGGTTGCGAACTCAACGCTCACGTCGACGTCTGCGAATTCGTCCGAGATCTCCGGGGTGATGATCCCGCTCATCGCGATGTGGGTGAGTCGGTTTGCGTAGTCGCGCAAGTCAGAGACTTCGGCTAGAGCATCGGAGTCGATTTTCGTAATGCTGGTGATTGTGCTGATGAGTTCGTCGTCGCTCATCTCGTTGATGATGCGGCTCGACACTCGTTCGGGTGCGCTACCCCAGTCGAGTAAGTCGCTCACGCTGGCTGCGTTCAAGATGTCGCCGACCACGCCGAGCCCACCGCCGTCACTGGCTTCGATGGCTTCTTCCGCCTTCTTCACCATTTTCGCGACGCTGCGGATGTCTTGCTTTGGCTTGGCGGGTTGTTCTTTGACAGCCGTCGGAGTCGTGGTAATCGGTGCGGTCATTCTTCCTGCGACCCCCCCGATGAGGATCCCAACCAGCAAACTCAAACTTAGTTGTATGACTCGATTTGACAACGAAACGCTCTCCTGACATGTGGTGTTTGGGTTGTGAAGTAGGTCTGTCTTTCTGTGGTTGACCGGCCGAACTTGCTTCACCCGGTAAATACGACGCGACGGTTTGGGACGATTGTATCTGCCTCGGCACTCGTGTCGGATGCCGGATGAAGGACTGGAGTTCGGTTGGACTTTGCTCCTGAGCCACGTTGCCTTTGGGTACACGACGTCGCTTCGGCGTTGCCGGACTTTGAGCGTACTATAGAACGTGAGGCCGCCGATCTCAAAGGACGCTCGGGGGACGAGCCCAACGAAACGGGTTAGCGTACGCCCGTGAATCAGTGGCTCAAAAGCACCTTCGTCTCTTTGGCGAACCGCAATTTCCAGATCCTCTCCATTGGGACCATTCTGTCGTTTGTCGCGTTCTTCATGTCGATGATTGTGCAGAGCGTGGTGGCCTTCGAACTGGAAGGCACCAATACGGCGGTTTCGCTGGTCGTGTTCGCCCAGGGCGGCGGAATGATGTTTTTTGGCCCCCTCGGCGGAGCCCTCGCCGATCGTTGGCCCAAGCGTCGTGTGATCGCCGTTTGTCAGATGCTCACGGCTCTGGTGATGCTCAGCATTTCGTGGCTTCTGAGTCGCAACGAGTTGACGATCGAGATCCTCTCGGCCGGTGCCTTTTTGATGGGTACGGCCTTTGCCTTCTTGGGGCCAGCGCGGACTTCTCTAGTGGTTGACCTCGTCCCTGAGGAAACCCGCGGCAACGCAATGGCTGTGACCTTGATCGCGAATACGACATCTCGGGTTATGGGCCCGTTTGTCGCGGGGATGTTTTTGGGTTGGCCGCTGGCGGGCGCGATGGGGGCCTACTTCGCGATGGCGATCTTCTATGCCGTGTCGGCTGTGTCACTTGTATTCCTACCGAAGTCGATCGTGCGCGAATCGGCCGGGGACATCACGGTCTTCGCAACCATCGTCGAAGGCATGGTCTATATCTGGCAGCACCCGCGTCTGCGCTTGCTCGTCACGTTCTTTGGCGCGGTGATCTTTATCGGCTTTCCCCATGTCACTGTGTTGCCCGGGCTCATTGAAAATGTGCACGGGCTCGACGCAAAGAGTATCAGTGGCTTGTTTGGGGCTTCGGCAGTCGGGGCCGTGTGTGCGAGCACCGCGGTTGCCCGCTATGCCGATTCGCCTCGCGCGCTGCCCATCTACTCGGCGATGGCCGTGGTTTTTGGCTGCGGGCTCATGTTGCTCGCCTACGCGCCAAACCTCCAGCTATGCATGTTGGCGATGGTCGGGGTCGGTGCGGGGAGTGGTGGGTTTCAAGCGCTCAACACCGCAGTGATTGCCAAGGCGACGGCACCCGAGTTTATGGGTCGGGTGATGTCGTTGACCATGATGGCCTTTGCCGGATTTGGCCTGATGGCCTTGCCGTTTGGCATCTTGGCCGACCGGGTTGGTGAGCAGTTGACCCTCTTGCTGATGGGCATGTTGGTTGTCGTTATTTCACTCGTGATGGGGCGCGCTCTGTCGCGTCAGGTCGAAAAAGCAAACGGCGTCGATGAGAGCCTGATGGGCTCCGAGTCGATCGTTTAAAACTACATAGGGACACACGCAATGGCTGATGCACTCGATCGTTGTTTTGAAGAAACCAATATTAACGGCCTGACGCTGCGCAATCGACTGATCAAGGCAGCGACCTTTGAGGGGAAGACTCCCGGTGGCATGCCGGGTGAGGATCTGATTCGGTTGCATGAACGAATCGGGGAGGGCGGTATCGGCCTGACGACGGTTGCCTACTGCGCCGCCGAGTCCAATGGTCGCATCAGCGAGAATATGATGTACATGCACGAAGGGGTGCGCGAACCGCTGACCGAGTTGATTGCCCGAGTTCACGCGACGGGCGCGAAAGTTTCGGGGCAGCTTGGCCATTGCGGCAACTTTACGAAGAACCGGGAATTCCAGGGCAAGCGGCCGATGGGGCCGTCACGTGGGATCAACTCCCTCGGGCTGGCGTATGGGTTGCCGTTTGCCGGATCGATGACGATCGAACAGATTCGCGCCCGCATCCGGGTGCTCGCCGATGCAGCTGCCTTCATGAAGAGCGTTGGCTTTGATGCAATTGAGATTCACTTTGGTCACGGCTACGCGATTAGTCAGTTCATCAGTCCCCGTACAAATAAACGCAAGGACCAATACGGGGGTTCGCTGCACAACCGCATGCGTTTCGCCCTTGAAGCGCTCGAAGCGATTCGAGCCGAGGTAGGCGACAGCTTTCCGCTGCTCGGCAAGATTAGTATGAGTGATGGGGTTTCGGGGGGCGTTAGCTATGACGACTCGATCGAGATCGCCGCGTTGCTCGAGGCCGGCGGCATCGACGCGATCATTTGCAGCGGTGGCACGAGCAGCATGAATCCGATGCTGCTCTTCCGCGGCGACAGTCTCGTCAAGGGGATGATCGAGGTCGAAACCAACCCGCTAATGCGATTGGGGTTGAGAGTAGTCGGGAAGTCCCTGTTTAAGGAGTATCCGTATGAGGAACTCTTCTTTCTCGAGCATGCGCGTCGCATTCGCGAACGCGTCTCGTGCGGCGTTTGTTATATCGGCGGCGTCTGCAACAACGACAGCATTCGTTCGGCCATGAGTGATGGCTTTGACTTCATTCAGTTGGGGCGCGGTCTGCTGTTCGATCCCGATTTCCCAAAGAACGCCCAGGCGTCTTCGAGTTACTCCAATGGCTGTACCCACTGCAATCGCTGCGCGACATTGATCGATGCCCCCGGTGGTATCAAGTGTGTATTGCGTCCCGACAATTTTGCTGCGCGCGCGAGTTGATCTCCACCAAGCTCTCAGGCCTGCGAGATGAACTCTCGAAATTGACCGAGCTCGCCGTGCCCGTCGCCATAGCCCAAGTGGGCAGTATGTTGATGGGCACTGTCGACACGATGATGGTGGGGCGTGTCGGCGAAAGTGCGCTCGCCGCCTCGGCCATTGGCAACGCGTGGTTCTTTGCAGTTCTGTTGATGGGGCAGGGGGTAATCCACGGGATCGACCCCATTGTGAGCCAAGCGCATGGTGCCGGGGATGGCCGAACCGCGGGGCTTGCCTTACAACGCGGCATTGTGATGGCGCTTGTGTTGTCGGTGCCCCTTTGCCTCGGCTTGGCGTATACCAATGAGGCGCTGCTGGCGCTGGGCCAAGACCCGGCTCTGGCTGCAGCGGCCCACGAATACGTTGCGGTGCAGATCCCGAGTCTCCCCATATTTTTGGTGTTCATTGCGCTTCGTCAGTATTTACAGGGACGCGCTTTGATGCGTCCCGGCATGTGGGTGATTGCGATCGCAAACGTGCTGAATGTTGGCTTCAACTGGGTGCTGATCTTCGGCGGGTTCGGCATTCCGGCATTGGGATTGTTCGGGGCGGGCATCGCGACTTGCCTTACCCGTGCGTCGACTCTGTTGATGTTGGTGGTGTGGGTTTCAAAGCTTGGCTTGCACGAGGGCGCTTGGGTCGCTTGGAGCCGCAGTGCCTACTCGTTGCGGGCGTTGCTCGTAATTTGGCGCTCGGGCTGGCCGGTCGCCATGCACATGTCTCTCGAAATTTGGGCTTTCTCGCTTGGGACACTGATTGCGGGCATGATCGATGCGACTTCGGTTGCCGCCCACACGATCGTGTTGAATTTGGCGGCGCTCAGTTTCATGATGGCTCTGGGCATCTCCCACGGCGTCGTCACGCGAGTCGGCAACTTGATCGGCGCCGGCGATCCAGAACGCGCACAGCACTCGGCCTGGGTGGGAATCGCGATGGGGGCCTTCGTCATGTCGCTTGGGGGCTTGGGGTTCTTGGTCTTTCGCCACCAGTTGCCGGGGTTGTACACATCGGACGTCGGGATCATTGCGGCGGGTTCGGCGGTGCTGCCCATTGCCGCAGCCTTTCAAATCTTCGACGGCACCCAGGCGGTTGGCAGCGGCGTTTTGCGCGGCATGGGGCGTACCTTGCCCTCGGCGGCTTTTAACTTCATCGGCTACTGGGTGCTTGGCTTGCCGATTGGAGCTTGGCTCGCGTTGCGCGGCGGCTTTGGGCTGGCGGGGATCTGGTGGGGCTTTGTCATCGGCCTGGCATTTGTTGCCGTGAGTATCGTGATGTGGATCGTATGGAAGGGGCCATCGAGTCTGGTGGTGAGTGACGCCCAGGAGTCGGCCCAGTAGCTTGCGAGTCCTTGTGTACGGCAAGGCTTCTGCGCGGCGATCGATGCGGCGATCTACGTGGAGATCTCGCCCTTTGGTATGCGAGAGATGTAGTCGAGATCGTTTTGCTGTGTGTTCTTGGCGCCTACGACCAAAACGCGGAAGCGGCTGTTCTGAACTTTGGCGTAGTAGACACGTCGCTTGCCTGCGAAGCCGAGTTCGTAGACCGAAAGGTGGTTTGGTAGGCCACCGACTTTGCGGCGTACCCCCACGTTGCCCGCATCGTCGTTGAGACGCTTGATGGTCTCTTCGGCGCGGAGCTTTGTCACTTCGTCTTTGAGCGCCACGATGTCGGAGACTGCGCGATCGTCGACGTCGAGCTTTGGGTAGAGCACTCGCATGCGTCGTGCGATCACGTCGGCCTCTTTGCTTCGCTCGCCGGAGATGCCTGCAATCTTGCTCACCCGCTTGAGGTTGCGCTCGAGTTCGCGAATTTCGTCGTTCTTCGTGCCGAGATCACCGGTAGCCTCTTCGAGTAACTCTTCAAGCGCTTGGCCCTCTTCCTCAAGGGCGCTCGCGCGTCCGGCCTGGCCGCGCAGCTTTGCTTCGCGGGCTGCTAGATCGTTGAGCTTGCGTTGCAGGTCGGTTTGTTCCTCTTGCAGTCGGTCGATTTCGGCTCGATGTTCGACGTTGGCCGGTTCGACTTGTTGCAGCTGCGCTCGCACGGACTCGATTTCGAGTTGAATCTGATTTGCCCTATTCGACGCCTCGTCCCGAATAGTATGCGCTTCGTCGAGTACTTTGTTTTCTTGGTCGACGACGCGTTTGTTGTAGCCGTATAAACTGATGAGCAAGATCGACGCAAAGCCGATTAGCAGTGAGTTTGAGAGCATCGTGTTGTGCTCAATGGAAGTCGTGACGGTTGCCGACGCGGGTAGCAGGTTGCGATGGATGAGCATGCGATGCTCGGGGTCGCGATTGGAGTAGCGCGGTATTTGCGCGCGCCCATCAACATAGAGCCAAGTTTCGCCGTCTTTAGCGACGACGACTACGTCCACTTTGACTCGCCAGAACTTAACCCAGCTCGAGTTGTCGACTTTCGACATCAAATTGAGTCGGATGTTTTGCCCGGGGGGGCGTCTGCTGACGCCGACGTCGATTGCTTCGCTGACTACCTGCTCGAAGTGAAGCTTCAGGTATTCCTCGAAGACCTGGATCGAGAATAGGTACGCGAGTAAGAACACCATGATTGCGACGTAGGTGACTCGGAACGCTCCGATTCGATCCAGCGCCACCTCGGCAGGCGATGGTTCTACTTCGTCGTCTAATGGATCCTGGGCTTGCGCAGACTCATCGCTCATCGCTGGGAATATACCCTGTGTGGCGTGGCTGCGTGCGATCCGCGACAAAGCCAGGGGGCATTCAGAGGAGAATGAGGCGCCGCAGGCTTGGTTTGACGGACCGTGGGGAGATCATGGGCAGATCTTGCTTGGTTGCGCTCAGATGAACTCGTTTTGGCACAGAGCCTTTGCGGTGCGTCGGATGGCAGCGGTGGCGCGCTTGGTGCTGAGCTTTTGCTCGATTCGCAGGCGGTGCCAGGCTTCGGGAGACAAGATCAGCTCGAGTGCATCGGTCACATCTGTGGGCAGTTCTTTTAGTTCGGGTAGCCACCTGTGCATATTGGCGCGCAGTCTTGGCACGTCGCTTTGGTGATGGGTCTCCGTCAAGTACTTGGAAAGACTGCGCTGGGCAGCGGTGGCGCGCCAATAGGGACTGATGCGCTCGATGAACTCGCAGCGCAAACCGACGAGATCGTCGAGACGCTGGGAAGGGGACCCGTCACTCACTTCAATTTGCAGCGACTCTCGCAGTTCGTCACGCAGGCGATGGGTCATTTGCTCAAACAGGCTGTCCATGTCGTCGAAGTGGCGGAAAACCGTGCGAATGCCGAGGTCTGCACGGGCCGCGACCTGCTTGGCCGTGGGGCGCATGATGCCTTCGCCAACCAACTCAAAGAGCGCGTTGACGATTTTACGTCGGCTGCGTTCGGAGCGGAGTGCGCGCCCGTCGGTGCCCGGGTTGTCGTCGGGATCGTTTTTGTCCGAGGACGTCATGGTAGGTGACGTCCGAAGTGTCGCTTTCATGTTGCTGGCTTCCCGAATCGGCTCGTAGTCTCAATGTGCAAATTGCGCTGCACCCCGCAACACTCTGGTCATGTATCGAGCGGGTCGTTGCGCTCTGCCAGTACTGTCAGATTTGACACGGTGGATGTCAATACGAAGTCACGTGATGTCTCAAGATTGTCGGTGTTGGATTGAGTATTTGCGCACTGCGCGTCAGAACGGGGGTTGAATGTTTCGCAATTGGCTTGTCGGAGCTGTCGTATTGCTCGTTTGTGCAGGAGCCGGGGCTCCGGCGAATGCTGGGGGGAAAGAAGTGCCTTCCGGGCTGGTCGGGGCGTTCGTCTACGCAGGCGGTGCCGGGGAGCGCGAATTGCTCGATGCATCCATCGAGCAGCTCGTCGGGAAGATGTCGTTTCTGTTTCGGTCCATTGCACGATCGAGACTGCGGGCCGGTAATCAACCTGTTGCACAGATCGAGATCTCACTGCCGGAGCAAGGGTTGACGATTGCGCGGGGGAGCGAGATTTCGTGGTCTCTTGCGGCGAACAATCGCGAGGCAACCTTCACGAACCCCGCCGGACTTGAGGTTGTGGTGCGCCGCCGAATTGAAGGCAATGTACTTGTCGA
>JBLHOB010000039.1:0-11463 GCA_047619425.1 Myxococcota bacterium | reverse complement strand
AATTCGTGCGCGCTCTCGATACCGTTGGCGACATTCTTTCGGGAAAGTCCCCATCACTACGCGCTGCCGCGCTCGACGCGGTACTGCGCGCCGTGGACTCCGAGATCACACGCTGGGAAGAACGTTCGCGCAGCGACGAGGACGCTCGCGCTGTACTGCGTGCCTTTCTTGGATTTCGCGAGTTCTTGTGGGAGATGGGCGTGCGGCGAGAGCCCTCATCGAATGCCGCAACGTCATCGAGCCCCAGAGGCTCCCGTCCCGCTCGCGCCAGCACGTCTTCGCGAGGAGGCTCGGCCGAACACGCTGTCCACAAAAAGACGGCGCGTGAGCAGGCAGACTCCAAAAAAAATCAGCGGACCGCACCTCGTGTGCAACGCATCAACATCGACGGTTAGCGGACGCGGCCATTTGCGCGTGCTAGCTTGCGGCGTCGAATGCAATCGATTCACTACGGACTCGATGCATGTTCTATCGCCTTGCAGTCGCGGCAGTCGCTTTAGACATTGCCCCGGACACAGCCCCAATAAATCCAACCGAGAATTTTGATGTCGATCCTGATCAAACGCTACGCCAACCGCAAGCTCTACAACACCGAGAGTAGCCGCTACATCACGCTCAAGGGCATCTCTGCGTTGTTGGACGAGGGCGAAGAAGTCAAAGTCGTCGACAACGAGACCGGCGAGGACATCACCAAGGTTGCTCTGTCTCAGATCCTTGTTGATTCGTCTCGCTCGAACAGCGCCCCCTCGCCGAGCCTGCTCTCACAAATCATGGAGCGCGGTGGCGATGCGCTCTACGACGTGCTCAAAAAAGGCGTCGGTGACGCGTCGGGTAATATCGACGAAATTCAAGATCGATTTCGTAAGATCATCCAAGGCGCAGAAGCCGACGAGGGCAAAGCAGCAAAGGAAGCGCTGCACCGCGAACCCGAGACCGAACCTCAACCGAGTGCCAAACCCAAGAGTGAACGTCGCGGTCTGGGAAACTGGATCGCATATGCGTCCCCGGACTTTGACGCTGCGGTGGAAAACGCCGTAGAGCGGGTTTTTAAAGTTCTCGACCTTCCGCGTCGCAAGGACGTTGACGCGCTGAACCAGAACATGGAACGCGTCGCGCGTGCAGTCGAAAGCCTCGAGCAGGCCCTCGCGGCGCCACCGGAAGACACTGCCCTCGACACGATGCAAGAAAATCCGCAGGGCAGCGAAGACGAATCCTCAGACGGCGGCTATCGCTAGCGCGACGCAAGCACCTGTCGCGCCACCTCTGGTCTTCTCGATTTCCGCCATCTCCACCTCTAGCTCCCCTCGCGTCTCCTCCCAGGCCTCTCTTGCAGCCTAGCCGCGCCCTACAGCCAGGTCGCCGGCCGCGCATCGAGCGCCAGTTCGACAAGCCGCTGCACCTCGGCTTGCAGTGCATCGCCAAGCTTTGGCGCACCGAGTGAGGCGGTTTCGTCTTCCAACGGGAAGTCGCGTGCGAACACAGGCTCCCCGATCTCGATCACCCATTTTGAGGGCAGAGGCAGAAGGCCCAATGGCCCGAGCATCGGAAACGTCGGCGTGATGGGTAGCTGAGGTAAACGGATTTCTCGCGACGCAAACTTGCGCAACGTCGACGAGTCCCCGAGGCGCGGATAGGCCTCCTCGGCCCCAACGATCCCAACCGGTACAATCGGCACACCAGCCTCGACCGCCAAGCGAATGGCGTCGCTGCCCGCAAACGATTGGACCTGATAGCGACCGCGAAACGAGTGCAGCGCACCGCGCGTCGCTTCGGGAAACGCAACGGCCGAATGCCCGCGCGCGAGCAAGGGCCCGAGGTTTTCAGCGCAAGCGCGCACACCTCCGACGCGGGAAAGTTGAGCCTGTGCAAAAGGCAAACGCAACACAGCGTCCTGGACCAGGAAGCGCGGGCGGCCAATCTGCGAAGATGACTTTGCAATCGCGTGGGCGAGCATCATCCCGTCCCAGGGCAGAACCCCAGAACGATTGGCAACAAAGACCGCGGGCCCCTTGTAGGGAATGCGCTCTTCGCCTCGCAACGTCACACGCCAATAGCGGTCGTACAAGAAATCAAATAGTGGCCCTACCCTTTCGACAAAGTCGCGCTGCATGCCAAAGTCGTCGACGACAGGTTCGCGTTCAACCATACCGAGAGTGCCGACTAGACTTCGCAGCTCGTCGAAGAGCGAGGACCAAGCGGCCCCGCCTTTGGATTCTTTTTCGGGTTTGAAGGCACGTCGCTGCTGGGATCGAACTTCGCTCGACAACCCCGAAAGCGCGCGCCGCAACTCACCGAGCTTCGCCGCCGAGAGTGAAGCGGAGGACGATGGCGCGCGGCTTGAGGCTGTGGCCTTCAAGTCGTCCTCCTCATTCTCGTCTCTCTCGTAGTCACCACTCATCACTTCTGCACCCCAATGCGCTCCAGCATTTTAGGTCGGTTTCTAACGGTAGTGCGTATCGCGGCGACTTGAGACCATAGCCAACCAGGCCTCCTGGCTCGTGTAGAGCCGCGGACCCAATTCGCGCTCAGCTCGCTCGCCCGACGCGACCCATTGATACTTCAGATAGTCGTAAAACCCGTCCGCATCGTCCCCCGCAGCAAGGGGAACCGGAGAGCGTCGCCCCGAAGCGCGCAACGGCCTTGGCAGCGGAAGCCCTGTCTTGCCAGCCAACCGCAGGTAGCCCGAAACAGGCAACACCCCCGAGCCCACAACATTGAAGGTGCCGTCATGAGGCTCGTGGATCACCGCCTCAAACACCGACAGTAGATCCTCTTCGTGCACAAACTGCAGCAGTGGATCGTAGCCGAGCACCGTGGGAACGAAATCGGACTCGAAATAACGCACGAACGAATCGATATAGGAAGGCCCCATTACCCAACAGTGGCGAAGCACAGAGACATCGCAGGCAGGGACAAGCGCGCGGAAACGTGCGACAGCCGCCTCGATCTCCAGACGGTTCTTAACCCAGTGGGCAGCGGGATGTCCGTGTAGTTGGGCCTCCTCACGTAGCTGAAAAGGGTTTTCGACACGGGGCCCGTAACACATCGTCGAGGAAGGAATCACAAACCGTGAAATGGCTGCTGTGCGGCAGGCATCGAGCACTTCCTGCGTCTCGCCAACCTCTTGATCCCGGTCCGCGTCTCGGTTGCGAGTCGGCACCTCACGCAGGCCTAGGTGCACAAACGTATCGACCGACTCTTCACTCAATAACGAGGCAAGCGCACCGCCGTCTTCGTACTTCATCACGGTCGTGCCAGCGCGAGTCGCGGCACTCGCTTCCAATCGGGCCCCGGATCGGGTGAGCGCCAGAACCCGCAGCCCACTCGAGCTCAGTCTCTCAAGCAGCCGGCGACCCAGAAACGTGTCGAGCCCAGTCAACGCAACGCAGCTCGGCTCTTTCACGGTCAGGTCTCCAAGTTTTCGGTCGCAGCGGGCTACCGCGACTTTGATGAGCGAACTGTGTCAGATACCATCCATCGCCATGGACGTCACGCGCACAATCGGTGTTATTGAAGACCCGCGATTTCAAAATCACGTAGCCCCCGATGGCCACCCCGAGGCTCCGGCAAGATTAGTGGCCGTGAGCAAGGCCCTCGCCAACTGGGAAGAACACTCCCCTCAGAGCCTGTCGCGACTTGCGCCACGCCACGCCAGCGACGATGAGATCCTGCGCGTTCACACGGGCGACCACCTGCGTCACGTATCGATGTCCGTTTCTCATGCTCCCACCCAACTCGACCCCGACACCTACGTGAGCGCCCAGAGCTTGGACGTCGCACGACTAGCGGCTGGAAGTTGTATTGATTTGGCCATGGCTGTCGCCTCAGGCGAGCTACAGACAGGTTTCGCAGCCCTGCGGCCTCCTGGACACCACGCCGAAGCCGCCAAAGCGATGGGCTTCTGCCTGTTCAACAACGTCGCAATCGCAGCCCGGGCACTCCAGCAACAGGCCGGAATCGAAAAGGTTTTGATCCTCGACTGGGATGTCCACCACGGCAATGGCACTCAGCACAGCTTCGAGCGCGACCCGTCGATCCTCTATATGTCTACCCACCAGTTTCCCTACTACCCGGGCACCGGTGCGGCGAGTGAAACCGGGATCGACATGGGCTTTGGCACCACCGTCAATATCCCCATGCCACCTGGCTGCGGCAATTACGAATACGTCGGAGTCATGCAGCACCTTTTCGCGCCGATCGCCCTCGAGTTTGCCCCCGACATTATCCTGGTTTCGTGCGGCTTCGACGCGCACGCGGTCGACCCTCTCGGGCAAATGGAAATCACCCAGGCCGGCTTTCTCGCGATGACCCAAATTGCGAGAGAAGTATCGGAGATGGCCTGTAATGGCCGAATCGCGTACTTCCTGGAAGGCGGCTATGCCGCGCAAGGCCTCATCGAAGGCACCCAAGCCGTCCTCGCAGGCACCCTTGCAACGGCCCCCGACTCTCTGCTCGCCAGCCCATTAGACATCGCCGCGGGCAGCAATCTCCACGATGTCGTGCGCACCGTCTCCGAGGTGCAAGAACACGTCTTCACGAGCATCACCGCCCGATAATCCGGGCAGCCCCTCTCCCCAAGTAGAGCCCAGCAGCACCCCAACTGACCAAATATGACCGACGATTTGTCGTGTCCCGTGCATACTTGTGCTTAAAACCCAAAAATCTTCCAATAAAGTGGCTAAAAGTGGTTGGCGGGGGTGCAGAGTGGTATCGAGTGGCATAAGGTGGTCTTTGTACGAGGGGGAACGAGCTGACGGAGTAAGTCAAACATGTTTCGCGGCCGGCACGATCACACGATCGACAAGAAGGGGCGCCTCAGCATCCCAGCCGGATTTCGAAGCGAGATTCTACGACGAAGCGAAAGTCCTCCGATCTTGACGAACTACAAGAACTACTTGGCGCTCTATCCGTATGAGGATTGGTTGGTGATTGAGCAGAACCTGATGACAAAGTCGCGACTCCAGCCCGACGTCCAAGCGTACACACGCTTCGTGATCTCAGGCTCAACGGAGTGCCCGATCGACAGTCAGGGACGCATCCTCATACCGCCGGCGCTACGAGAACATGCCATGCTTCAGACCAAGGTGACGATTGCCGGGGTGCTTGATTGCTTGGAGATCTGGGATACGAAAACGTTCGATACGACCAAGCTCGAAACAATGAGCCGGCTCGAGGAGATTCAGCGCTCGGTGGATGAAAGCCCGTCGAGCTCGAGAGATTAGGTGGGGGACAGAAGGAGCTTGCTCCTTCTGTAGAGAGGCTGGGGTGTCTTGGAATACCAATTGTGGCTCGACGTGGTTACTGGGGGGTACGCGTCGCACCATAGGTAAACCAGGGCCCCCAGCACCTCTCTTCACCAACCAACCTTCTCTCCCCTTCCCGTTGCAGGCGGGAGGCGACTGGCTCTCGTGACTACAGACTTCGATCACTGCCCGGTGCTCCTTAACGAAAGTCTGCAACACCTCAATCTCAAACCTGGCGCAGTGGTGATCGATGGCACCCTCGGCGGTGGCGGTCACGCAGAAGCCATCCTCGAACAAACCTCACCCGACGGCATCTTGATCGGCATCGACCTCGACCCCGATGCAAGAGAAGCCGCGAGAGAGCGCCTCAAGCGGTTTGGCGATCGTTTGCGCACAGTGCCTTCTTCCTTTCGACACATCGATCAGGTGGTCGAAGAGCTCGAAGTCGGCCCCGTCGACGCAGTGCTTCTCGACCTCGGTGTTTCGTCGTACCAACTCAACGAGTCGTCCCGTGGCTTTCGCTTTGCGAAGGACACCGCCGACGACACGCCGCTCGACATGCGCATGGACCCCGACGCGCGGCTGACGGCCAAAGACTTGCTCAAAACTGCGTCGGCCAAGCAATTGCAGGACTGGTTCCAGAACTACGGCGAGCTTCCCGGCAGCAAACGACTCGCACGCGCAATCGTCGACACGCGCAAAGACGAACCCATTTTGACAACCCGCGACTTAGTCCGTGTCGTCGACGACGCTGGCATCGGACGCGGTCGTAAACACAACCCTTCAACTTTGGTCTTTCAAGCTCTGCGCATCGCGGTCAACGACGAGTTGGGCGCACTACGCGATGGCTTGGAAGCAGCTACACGGGTCCTCCGACCTGGGGGCCGCCTGGTGGTGATCTCGTATCACTCTTTAGAAGATCGCATTGTGAAACAGACGCTTCGGACCGCGGCCAAGGGGTGCTCCTGCCCTCCTGCCACGCCGATTTGCATCTGCGGAGGCGAGATTACATTGAGCGTCATCACCAGGCGGCCCATCCAACCTGAAGAAGCCGAGATCCGCGACAACCCGCGCGCTCGGTCCGGTAAGTTGCGCGCCGCCGAACGCATTGCGGCAACAACATGAACATCTCCAACCCAATCAGCGCTTGGGTTCGCGCACTGCCCGCCTTCGGCCACGCCGAAAAAGAGCCCGTGGGTCGACTCAACTTGATCGGCCTCGACATGGCGCCGCAGCGCCACACGGAGCGAAATCAAATGTTGTTGCCCATGATCGTTGCTGCTGTTCTCGGTGCGTTGCTTCTCGTCGGCCTGCGCATGGATGTTGTGCGCATGAGCTACGCGAGTGCTGACTCCGTCGCCCTCGAACGTGCCCTGCTCGACGAAAAGCGCGACATCACCGTCTCACTGCTGCGTTTGCGCGACCCAAAGCTTCTGGGTGAGCGCGCGGCAGAGCTCGGCTTCGTCAAAGCGGAGCGCGTCATCAACTTTTCCGCCGAGAGCAAAACGCAAGCGCCGCTCGTACGCGCAAAGCATCAGCCATGAGGGGAGCCGAGCTGGTTGGCGCCAGTCGTCGTGTCGCACTGTTGCGCGCCCTCTTTCTCGGTCTCTTTTTGGTCCTCGCAGCTCGCGCAGCCCACTTGAGTGTCGCCACGACACGCGGCGAGAACCGTGCCAAGGGGCAACTCGAAGGCGTGATGGTTCTTCCGGCGACTCGCGGCTTGATCGTCGACCGCAACGGCGTCGAGCTTGCTCTCACCGTCCACGCCCCTTCTGTCTATGTACGTCCGGGTGACTTCGACGGCAATCCCGAGAGCCTGGCCAAACTCGCAAAAGCGCTCGGACAAAAGCGCAGCGTGCTCGCAAAGCGCCTGCGTGGCCGCAAGAACTTTACCTATGTAGGACGTTGGGTGAGCAAAGACGTCGCGCGTCGCATCGAGACCCTCGACCTTCCGGGCGTGGGCGTCATCTCCGAGCCGCGACGTGAGTATCCGGCAAACGAGCTCGCGAGCTCTCTACTCGGTTTCGCAAACATCGACGGCAATGGCGTGCGAGGGATTGAGCAACAGGAAGATTCTTTCTTGCGCGGAAGCCCCGTGCGCACGCCGGTTGAACGCGACGCCCGCGGTCACTTGATGGCCCGTGCGATGGTTGCGCCGGCTTCGTCAGCGGGCGGAGACGTCGCCCTGACCATCGACATGGCGATGCAGGCCGAAGCCGAGACGGCGCTTCGCGAAGCGATGGCAAAGACCGGTGCAAAGGGAGGCTGCGTCATCACCCTGGATCCGCGCACCGGCGAAATCCTCGCCCTCGCCGAGGCTCCGGGCTTCAATCCCAATGAGTTTCGCAAGGTCAAGTTCAGTACCACGCGCTCGCCGTCCTTTCAGGATGCGGTCGAATCGGGCTCGGTCATGAAGGCCTTCTTGATCGCGGCCGCCCTCGACGCCGGTGCCATTGGGCCGAACCAGCGGATCGACACTGGCGACGGCACCCTCGCCGTCCCTGGCAAAACGATCACCGACCATCATCCCTACGGTGTCCTCGACCCCGCCGGCGTACTGCAGTTTTCAAGCAACGTGGGCGCGGTAATGATTGCCAATCGCCTCGGCGCCGAACGACACTACGATGCCCTGCTTCGCTTTGGCTTCGGCAGCAAGAGTGGCAGCGGCTTCCCATCCGAGTCCAACGGCATCATGCGCCACTACAAGAAATGGACCGAGCTCGACCATGCCACCGTCGCCTACGGGCAGGGACTCGGCGTTACAGCCATTCAGCTCACGGCCGCCATGGGTGCACTGGCCGGCGATGGCCAGCTTCGCGTACCGCGCTTGATCTCGGCGCGACGCCCGGGCGGTGGCAAATGGGAACCGGTTGAAGTCGCGGCACCCACACGTGTCATTTCCCCCGAAGCCGCCAGCAAGGTGCTGCACATGCTTGAGTCGGTGGTCTCTGCTGAGGGTACGGGCCGAAAAGCCGGACTTTCGGGGATGCGCGTCGCCGGCAAGACGGGCACTGCCCAGAAGCTCGACACCAAGCGCGGCGTCTACTCCAAGACTCGATACGGCGCGTGGTTCATGGGCGCTGCCCCCGCAGACAATCCAAAGCTCGTGATCGTCGCCATGCTCGACGAGCCCAAGGGCATGGCCCACGGCGGAGGCGATGTCGCCGCACCGCTGTTCGCCAAGGTCGCGGCCGGACAGCTCGCACACCTCGGCATCGTGACGCGTCCCGAGCCGATCCCCGCACCGAGGCGCCCGGTCATGGTCGCGCATGCCAAGCCACCAAAGCCCGCAGTCGTTACCAAACGAGTTCCCGCGGAAAAGAAGGCGATGCCCAAAGTGAAAGTTGCCGCAGTTAAAAAGGTGCAGCCCAAGACGGCGCTACCCGCTGTCTCATCGCCGCCGCCCACCCGCCGCCCCGCCCCTCGCTCTGAAGCTCCGGTGTTGATGCCCGACTTCCGCGGCGAGACGGTGGCCTCTGCAAGGCAGATCGCCTCCCGAGACAGAATTCGCATTGACGTTCGCGGCAACGGCCTTGCCGTCGATCAGCATCCGCTGCCCGGCACCGTTGTCTTCGGCTCATCAAAGCGTGTCTCCATTTCGTTCAGCGACGGAGGCTTCGGCGGCTAATGCAACTATCAAGTCTTCTGACAGCCCTTCCCGCCGATCTCGCGGCAAGCCAGCAAGTCGGCGAGCCCGCGGGTCGCGATCCAGTCATCCGCGGCATCACCTATGACTCACGCAAGGTTGCGCCCGGTGACTTGTTCGTCGCGCTGCGAGGCGCAACGAGCGATGGGCACGACTACCTTGAGCGCGCCATCTCCTTGGGCGCCGTCGCGCTGCTTGTCGAAGCTGCGCCCGAAGTCTCAACCCTCGCGGGTTGTGTTGCGGTCGTTGTTCCGGAAACCCGCCGCGCCTTGGGCCCACTGGCCACA
The DNA here is from genome assembly GCA_047619425.1 of Myxococcota bacterium. Taxonomy (GTDB): domain Bacteria; phylum Myxococcota_A; class UBA9160; order UBA9160; family UBA4427; genus DUBZ01. The sequence continues at coordinate 2,287 of JBLHOB010000039.1, read as the reverse complement.
GCATTTTACGGCGAGCCCGCAAGCGAGATGACCCTCATCGGGATCACGGGTACCAACGGCAAGACGAGCACGAGCTACCTAGTCGAGTCGATCCTCAACCGAGCGCGCAAGCGCACCGGGCTGATCGGAACCGTCGAGATTCGCTTTGCTGGCGAGGCCCAGCCGGCCGTCAACACCACACCGGAAAGCCTCGACCTGCAAACCACCCTGCGCAACATGTGCACGCAAAACGTCGACCACGTGGTGCTGGAAGTCTCGTCTCACGGGCTCGAACTTGAGCGCGTGCGCGGCTGCAGCTTTAGTGTCGCGGCCATTACGAACGTCACACAGGACCATTTGGACTTCCACGGCGACATGGAGTCCTACCTCGCCTCGAAGCTCCTCCTCTTCTCTCGGTATCTCGCCAAGGACGGTGTCGCGGTCATTAACATCGACGACGCGAGCGCCGAGCACTTTGTCGCTGCTGCAACCGAACGCGGTGCGCGTGTGATCACCGTTACGCGGGACCCGAACCTCGATGCCGATATTAAGCTCGTGAGTACCGACGTGACAATTTCCGGCAGCCAGGTTTGTGTGGAGCTCCCTTCCGGTCGGCTCGACTTGTCACTGCCACTTGTTGGCGACTTCAATCTCGAGAACTTGCTCGTGGCGTGCGGTATTTGCGTTGCCCTTGATCTCGCGCCCGAAGTCATCGCCGAGGGCGTGCGCGAGTGTCCTCAGGTGCCAGGGCGAATGGAAGTAGTCAGTCTCGAATCGAGCGACGCTCCGACCGTGGTCGTCGACTACGCCCACACGCCCGACGCGGTTGAAAAACTTCTCGCAGCAATGCGCCCACTGTCGAAGGGCCGTCTCATCACAGTCTTTGGTTGCGGCGGCGACCGCGACCGCGCCAAGCGCCCTCTTATGGCCGAGGCAGTCGCGCGCATTAGCGACCGCGCAATCGCCACGAGCGACAACCCGCGTACCGAGGATCCGAGCGAGATCTTGATCGACGTCGAACGCGGACTTCACGAAATGACCGCAGTTGCCCTCGACATGCTCGATACAACCGATCGCTCCTATGTCGTTGTCATCGATCGCCGCGAAGCCATCGCACATGCCATCAAGATGGCCCGCCCGGAAGACGCCGTCGTGCTCGCCGGCAAGGGCCACGAGGACTATCAAATTGTCGGCACCATAAAGCTACCCTTCGACGATCGCGACGAAGCCCGCACGGCATTGCGCAACCGAGGCAATGCATGAGCGCACACTTCACTCCGGCAAATATTGCGAGTTGGTGCGACGGGACTCTCGTCCAGGGGGATCCGAATACTCAGCTGCTCGGGCTCTCGATCGATACCCGAACGGTACGGGACGGACAGCTCTTCGCAGCCATCGTCGGCCCCAATCACGACGCCCATGCGTACCTCGCCGAGGCGACGAGCGCTGGAGCTTCTGCCCTATTGATCGCAAAGGGACGCGAAGACAGCATCTCTTCTGAAATTGCGATCCCCGTCATTGCCGTCGCGGACACAACCCGCGGTATTCAGGATCTTGCCGCGGCCCATCGGCAGCGCTTTGCCGGAACCGTCGTTGGGCTTACGGGAAGCAGCGGCAAGACGACGACCAAGGAAATGACGGCATCGGTGCTCTCGACTGCCGGGCCCTGCCTCAAGACACAGGGCAATCTCAACAACGAATACGGCGTGCCGCTCACGCTGCTTTCCCGCGAAGACACGCATACCCGCGCAGTCGTCGAGATGGGTATGAACCATCGCGGCGAGATCGCACGTCTCGCCGAGATCGCCAAGCCCGACATCGCACTCGTCACCAACGTGGGTACCGCGCACATTGAATATCTCGGCAGCCAAACTGAAATCGCCGCTGAGAAAGGCGACCTTTTCGCGGCGCTGGGCGCTTCGGGCATTGCCGTTGCCAATTGGGACGACAAGAACGTTCGCGAGCAGTCGGCGCGCGCTCCAGCCGAAGTTATTTCTTTTGGTATGAGCCCTGACGCTTGTGTGCGCGCGAGTGACGTTCGCTTTGCCGACGATGGCTTCTACGAATTCACACTCACTGCTCCTGCAGGGAGTACCTCGGTGCGCATCGGTGGCCTCGGCGATACGACGATCATCAATGCGTTGGCCGCGGCTGCGGTCGGTGTCGCTTGTGAATTAAGTCTCGACCAAATCGCAAATGGGCTCGCAGACTACGAAGGCATTGCGGGTCGCATGAGCAAAAAGGCGATCGCAGGCGATATCACGTTGATCGACGACACGTACAACGCCAACCCGCAGTCGATGCAAGC
>JBLHOB010000038.1:0-11602 GCA_047619425.1 Myxococcota bacterium | reverse complement strand
GGCAATCGTGCGTCGGTCGCTGGCAACAAGCAGCAGACCGCCAAGCGCGACTATTTCCCCAGCGACGATGAGTTGGCCGAGGATGAGGCTGCGGCCGAAGACAGCGGTCAGGAGAAGGTCGACGTTCAAGAGCTGAAGATGCTCTCGATGGAAGATCTCATGGCCTATGCCGACGAGCGCGAGGTCGAGAACGCGGCCGGTATGCGGAAAGCCGACTTGTTGTTCGCGATCCTTCAGGCTCAGACCGCCAAGCGCGGGCAGATCTTCGCTCAGGGAGTACTCGAAATTCTGCAGGACGGCTTTGGCTTCCTGCGCGCCCCGGACCAGAACTATCTCGCGGGCCCGGATGACATTTACGTTTCGCCGTCTCAGGTTCGTCGTTTCAACCTCAAGACGGGCGATACGGTCACCGGCCAGATTCGGCCGCCAAAGGAAGGCGAGCGCTATTTCGCACTGCTTCGCGTCGAAGAAATCAATTTCGAGCCCCGGGAAAACGCCAAGCACAAGATTCTATTCGACAACCTCACGCCTCTTTATCCTGAAGAGAAGTTCAACATGGAGTCCACGGGTGGAGGGCTGACGACGCGCATCATCGACTTGATCGCACCGATCGGCAAAGGCCAGAGAGCGCTGATTACCTCGCCGCCAAAGGCCGGCAAGACGATGATCCTAAAGGAAATCGCAAACGCGATCGCGGAGAACCATCCCGAGTCCTATCTGATCGTATTGCTGATCGATGAGCGCCCGGAAGAAGTGACCGACATGCGGCGCACGGTAAAGGCCGAGGTCATCTCGTCCACCTTTGATGAGCCCGCAAGCCGGCACGTCCAAGTTGCCGACATGGTCATCGCAAAGGCGAAGCGCCTCGTCGAGCACAAGCGCGACGTGATTATCCTGCTCGACTCGATTACCCGGCTCGCACGGGCCCACAACACCGTGGTGCCACACTCGGGCAAGATCTTGTCTGGTGGTGTCGACTCAAATGCACTGCACAAGCCCAAACGCTTCTTTGGTGCGGCACGCAACGTCGAAGAGGGCGGCAGCCTAACGATCGTCGGTACGGCTTTGATCGACACCGGCTCGCGCATGGACGAAGTGATCTTCGAAGAGTTCAAGGGCACGGGCAACAGCGAGCTCGTACTTGATCGCAAGCTCGCCGATCGCCGCACATATCCTGCCATCGACATTAATCGCTCGGCCACCCGCCGCGAAGAGTTGCTGCTGGACGAAAAGACGCTCAACCGCATGTACATCTTGCGCAAAGTTCTCGCGCCGCTTTCGCCTGTCGATTCGATGGAGTTCTTGTTGGGCAAGATCAAGGCCACTGAGTCGAATGACGAGTTTCTGGAGTCCATGAACTCCTAGCGGGTGCACGCGGCGCCCTGCCTTGGCTTTGGCGAATCTTACGAACACTGCATAGACCGCAGTGCCTGGGCTGCTCACGTACTGGGGATTCGATATTCTCTCGCGCGTTCCCATCCGTTACGCCGGGCGATGTTGTCCGAAGCGCTGATCGAAGATCGAGCGCCAAAGCGTCTTTGAGACGTCCCAAGGACGTCCGAAAGAAACTCAATGTCGAAGTACCTCGAACGAATCGCCGAAGCCGGAGAACGCAGTCGCGAAATTGAAGGCCAGCTTGCAGACCCCGACGTCGCAAGTCAGCCGGGCCGCTTTAAAGAGCTAGCCAAAGATCTCGCAGCGCTGCGTCCGATCATCGAAATTGGCGGGCGTTACACCGAGGTCGTACGCGAACTCGAAGAAGCCAAGTTGATGGTGGCCGACGACGACGCCGACCTCGCCGAGATGGCGCGCGGCGAACTCGAGAGCCTCTCGGCCGAATTCGCCGAACTCGACGCGAAGCTCTTCGAGCAGTTCATTCCCAAAGACCCGCAGGACGCGAAGAACGCCATCTTCGAAATCCGTGCAGGTACGGGCGGCGACGAAGCCGCACTCTTTGCCGGCGATCTGTTCCGCATGTACGTGCGCTACGCGGAGAAGCTGGGTTGGAAGGTCGAGATGCTCTCAAGCTCTGAGACTCCAGGCGGAGGCTTCAAAGAAGTGATCGCCATGATCGACGGCAAAGACGTCTTTAGCCGCTTCAAATACGAGCGCGGCGTGCATCGCGTGCAGCGCGTTCCCACCACCGAAGCCCAGGGCCGTATTCACACCTCTACCGTGACGGTGGCCGTGATGCCCGAAGCCGAAGAAGTCGATGTCGAGATCGATCCCCAGGTGCTGCGGATCGACGTCATGCGCGCCGGTGGCCCGGGTGGACAGAGCGTCAACACAACGGACTCGGCCGTGCGCATTACCCACATTCCCAGCGGGCTCGTGGTGCAGTGCCAGGACGAGAAGTCGCAGCACAAGAATAAAGCGAAAGCGATGAAGGTGTTGCGCTCTCGCCTGCTCGATCAGGAAACCGAACGGGTCAACTCCGAACGCGCGAGTGCCCGCAAAGAGCAGGTGGGCACCGGCGAACGCAGCGAGAAGATCCGCACCTACAACTTTCCGCAGAACCGAATCACGGACCATCGCGCTTCGATTACGCTGCACAAACTCGACAGCGTTCTCGAGGGCGATCTCGCAGAGTTGCTCGACGGCGTTCGCAGCGCCATGCTCGCGAAGATCGAAGTATGAGCCTCTAAGGTTGGCCAGCACTCAAAACGGCGATCGCGTGTGGACGGTTCTAGATTTACTGCAATGGACCACGACGCACTTGAAGGAGCAGGGCATCGAGAGTGCTCGCTTGGACGCCGAGGTGTTGCTCGCCCGGGCCCTCGATAGCAGTCGTCTCGATCTCTATCTCAACTATGAACAGCCCGTTGCAGAAAAAGAACGCGCGATTTTCCGCGAGTTTGTAAAAAAGCGTGCGCACGAGCGGATCCCCGTTTCCCAACTGTTGGGCGAGCGCGAGTTTTGGTCGCTCACCTTTTCGGTTAATTCCGACGTTCTCACACCGCGTCCCGAGACCGAGATTCTCGTGAGCGCGGCCCTAGACGCCATGCCGGACAAAGATCATCCGTATCGAGTGCTCGACCTCGGCACCGGATCGGGTGCAATTGCCCTCAGTCTTGCGAGCGAACGACCCAATGCCCAAGTCACTGCGTCCGATGTTTCTATCTCTGCGCTTAAGGTTGCGGGGATAAATGCCGATCAGTTGCAGCTCAATGACCGGGTGCGTTTTGTAGAGGGAAGCCTCTTTACTGCCGTGCCGGGTGAGACTTTTGACCTGGTGATCAGCAACCCCCCCTATGTCGCCGGGTCCGAGCGATCGACGTTACCGCGGGAACTTTCACACGAACCCGATGTGGCGTTGTTTGGTGGTGAAGATGGATATGCGGTGCTCAAGCCTTTGGTTGCAGAGGTTGGCAACGCACTAAACGATGGGGGGTTGTTTCTCGTAGAGCTCGATCCGCGCCAAGCAGACACCGTGATGGATTGGTGTCGTGAGGCGGGTCTTTCGAGTGTTTCGGTCTTGCACGATTTGGCCGGACACGCGCGAGCCGTCACTGCACAAAGCGGGGCGGGCAAAGGCGAGGAACAAGCACAATCTAATTCCGGGTAGCTTCGTTCGGTGGACCAGGTCGCCGGCGGGATATCCGGCGACTCAATTTCGAACGGTGGGTGTATCGGTACGCTAGGGCGGCCGCTGCGCACATTGGGAGGTCCGACCATGGCGAGCCGAGCAACCGCGAAACTTCTTAGCGTCATCAAGCCCGAGGACGCATCGTTTTCGGAAACCTGGAACACACTCTGCGACCGCAGCACAACACCTGATCAGGACGTTGAAGCGCGGGTCCGTGAGATTGTTGCAAACGTCAAAGCGCAGGGTGACACCGCGCTGAAGAGCCTCGTAAAGAGCGCGACGGGTGCCAATCTCAAGAAACTCGAAGTGACCCGCGAAGAATGGGACGAGGCGTGCGATGCCGTCGACCCTGGAGATCGCGCCGCAATCGGCAAAGCCGCAATGCGAATTCGCGCCTTTCACCGCAAGCGCATCCCGTCCAGCTGGGAGATGCGTGAAGAAGGCGGGGCCTACATGGGCCAGCGCGTTCGCCCTCTCGACACGGTAGGCATTTACCTTCCCAAGACGGAAGGCCTGCGCCCGACCAGCGTGATCATGTACGCAACGCCGGCATCGGTCGTTGAAGTACAAGAAATCATCCTCACGGCCGCACCGGAGAAGAACGGCAAGATTAGCCCCGAGATTTTAATGGCAGCCCGAGTTGCCGGCGTACACCGTGTGTTCAAGGTAGGTGGCGCACCGGCCATTGCCGCCATGGCGATGGGGACCGACGAAGTGCCGCGTGTCGACAAGATTGTCGGCCCCGGCGAACTCGAAGCCTCGACCGCAAAGCGCTTGCTGATGGGCTCCGTGGGTGTCGACTCCGAGATTGGCGCAAGCGAGCTTTGCATCGTTGCAGACACGAGCGCGACTCCGGCGTGGATTGCAGCGGACATCATCTCCCAAGCCGAGCGCGCCGAAAACTCGCAGCAGATCCTGATCACCCATAGCAAGCCGTTGGCGACACGAGTTCAAGAGCAGATCACCAAGCAGCTCAAGACGCTGGACCGCGCCGATGTGGCCACCAAGGCATTGAGCGATCGCGGCGCGATCATCGTGACCAAGAGTCTCGGGAAGTCACTTGAGCTCGCCAACGAGTACGCACCTGAGCGTCTCGTACTCGCGGTGAAGGACTCTGAAATTGTTCACAAGCAAGTGCGCAATGCGGGCGCCGTCTTTCTGGGGCACTACACCCCGGTTGCTGTTGGCGACTACCTCGCAGGGCCGAACCACGCACTGCCGACGGGTGGCGGAGCACGCTTCCTTTCGCCGCTCAGTGTCGAAGACTTTCTCAAGCGCACGGCTTTCTTGCGCTTCGAGCCGCCGAAGCTCCGCGAGCTTGGTGCCGAGGTGATGCGCTTGGCCGACGTCGAAGGCGTCGCGGGGCCTGGCCGCTCGGTCGACCTTCGCTTGCAGAAGATCCGCCGAGTCCGCCGAGAGCGCGAAGCGGCGCGCGAAGCCGAGCTCTAACCAAGGCTAACGGCCGCGCTCGAATTAGCGCTTGGCCAGCGGTGAGTAATCTCCGCTGAAGGCGCTATATAGAGTCGTGCGAAACGTAAGAGTGGCCCGCGGGGGTTACTCGAGCGATTCGCTAGCGATTGGGGCACGGCCGTGGCGACAACGAAATCTAGTCAATCCATTTTGGGCGCAGAGCGTCGCTCGACTATTGTGAGAAAGACCAAAGAGACCGACATCCGCGTTGAGCTTTCGCTTGACGGGACAGGGGTTTACGAGGTTTCGACGGGCATCCCGTTTTTCAATCACATGCTCGAGTCGTTCGCGAAGCACGCCTTGTTCGACTTAAAACTCGACGCCACCGGTGACGTCGACGTCGACTTTCACCACACGGTTGAAGACGTCGGCATCTCACTTGGCCAGGCGTTTCGCGAGGCCCTCGGCAACGCGGAAGGGATTCGTCGCTACGGGTCCTTCGTGCTCCCGATGGCGGAGGCCAAGGTCGAGGTCGCGATCGACGTTTCGAATCGACCTTTTTTGGTCTATCGCGTCGAGGTCGACAACCGCATGGTGCGCGATTTCGACATTTCTCTTGTCGAGGATTTCGTCGGAGCCTTTGGCCAACACGCGGGTCTCGATCTGCATGTGAACCGAAGTTATGGCGAGAGTCCGCATCACGTTGCAGAAGCGGTCTTCAAGGGCCTGGCGCGCGCGTTGCGCATTGCCGCGGAGATCGATCCGCGCCAACAGGGTTTGCCGACGGTGAAGGGCGCGCTCTAAGGGCGGTCGCAAGCTTGCTTTGTTCCACTTATCCTTAGCTGCCGACCCTTGGCTACCGATTCCTATTTGCCGATCTTCATTATTTTAAATTCGTGCCATTTTGCCGATTCGCGCAAGTGGCTTTTCGTTGCCTCTAAACGGGCATTTTGAGCAGGTTTAAGAATCGATGCCCTTCGAACTCATCCCCGCAATTGACTTGATGAACGGGTCTTGTGTGCGACTCGCTCAGGGTCGCTATGAAGATAAAACGGTTTACGGCGAAGACCCGGGCGCTGTTGCAAAGGGCTTTGCCGAGCACCGCATTCGGCGTTTGCACGTCGTTGATCTCGACGGAGCAAAGGCGGGTCGCCCCGAAAACCGTGAAGCGATTGCGGCCATTGTTGCAGCGGTCGGTCCCGACATTCCGGTGCAACTCGGCGGTGGGATCCGCGACATCGAGACCGTCGCCTCGACCCTCGAGTTGGGCATCCAGCGCGTCATTCTCGGCACGATTGCACTGCGCGACCCAGAGCTCGTGAAGCGCGCAGCGCGCGAGTACCCGGGGCAGGTGGTGGTTGGCATCGACGCACGCGACGGCAAGGTGGCGGTCGAAGGTTGGCTCGACACGAGCGAGGCCCAGGCGAGCGACATGGCAAAAAGCTTTGAGGACGCCGGTGTTGCGGCGATCGTCTATACCGACATTTCGCGAGACGGGATGCTTACAGGCCCCAACCTCGAAGGCACCGTGGAGCTGGCCCGAGGGGTCTCGATTCCTGTCATCGTCTCCGGAGGGGTCGCCTCAATCGACGACATCGTGGCAGCTGCCAGCGAGCAGGACAGCGGAATCGCGGGAATTATTGCCGGCAAGGCCCTCTACACAGGGGCGGTAGACCTGGCTGCAGCGCTCGCTGCGATCGAGGGGTTATGAGATCAGGGGCCCTCGCGGTGAGAGTGGGCTCTGCCTGCTTGAGCTGGCCCTCGCACTGCGCTAGCTTCCCGAGCTTGCGCCAGCACGATTGAAGTTGCCCGTATTGGCGAGTGTTTTTCTTTGAAGCCTCGCCGCTAGGATCCCGAAGAGCGTCCGGCTCATCGGTGTTTCAAAATCGGATAACAAACGGAAGATCGAGTGCACGTAGCAAGCAGGCTGTCGGTAGTTGACCGGTGGGCTGCTTGGGTCGGAAAATTTAGTCGTCGAGCTGAAAACGAAGGAAAGCGAGCCAGAGTTACTCAGAACGAAAAACGCATCAAAAAATCATTTCCTTCGATGTAATTTCGACACGAGAATCAATCAATCACCACTCACTACAGACCCTCGGGCAATAAGATGCCTCCGCATCGCTTGAAGGTCGGGAGCAAAAAGCAAGTATGACCGTGATCAAAGTCAAGGACAACGAATCGTTCGAGCAAGCCATGAAGCGGTTCAAGAAGACCTGCGAGAAGGCTGGCATCCTCACTGAGTTGCGACGACGTGAGTACTACGACAAGCCCAGCATTAGCAAGAAGAAGAAGGAAGCGGCTGCACGCAAGCGCGCGCTGAAAAAGATTCGGCGAATGAGCCATTAGTAGACGCTCCTTTAATTAGGAGTTCCTTATAGGAGCTAGTGAGTTCGTCGCCCTAATTGGGGCACCTGTGGGCCGGATTCCTGAAGAAACAATCCAAGCGATTCGCGAGAGAATCGACATCATCAGCCTGATTGGCAGATATGTCGATCTCAAGAAAGCGGGTCGCAACCACAAGGGCCGCTGCCCCTTCCACGACGAAAAGACGCCGTCCTTCAACGTCAATCCCGATCGCCAGATCTTTCATTGCTTCGGTTGTCAGGTCGGTGGCAACGCGATGAAGTTCTTGATGCTCCACGAGAACCTGTCTTTCCCAGAGGCAGTGCGTACGCTCGGTGCCGAATGCGGCATCGAAGTGCCCGAGAACGACACGGGCGAGCGCGGCATCACCCAGCAACTCTTCGACGCGAACCAACACGCACAGCAATTCTACCGTCGCGAGCTCTCGAGCAAAGAGGGCGAGCACGCGATGAAGTATCTCACCGATCGCGGGATCGACACCGAAGCGATCGAAACCTTCGGCATCGGCTACGCGCCCAATAGTTGGGATGACCTGAACCGCGAGCTCACGCGCTGTAAGGTGAGCGAAGCAGAGGGCATCGCATCGGGCTTGCTCGTGGAGCGCGAGTCGCGAGGTGGCGACTCGAACAACGACCGGCGCGGAAGCTATGCGCGTCTTCGCGGCAGAGTTGTTTTCCCTATCCGCGACGTGCGCGATCGCATCATCGGGTTCGGTGGTCGTGCGATCTACCCCGATCAAGAGCCCAAGTATCTGAATACACCCGAGAGCCCGATTTTTCAAAAGCGCGATGCGCTCTATGGTTTTCCCCAGGCGCTTGAGGGCATTCGGCGCAACGGTCGAGCGATTGCATGCGAGGGATACTTCGATCGGATCGCCCTCGCTCGGGCCGGGCTGACCGAAGGCCTGGCGACCTGCGGCACCGCGTTGACGGAAGGCCATGCGCGTCAGCTCTCCCGTCGCACGGAGCAAGTAGTCCTGCTCTTTGATGGGGACAAGGCCGGCCAGGCCGCGGTAGAGAAAGCGCTCGCGATCTGCTTGCCCGCCGGTCTACGCGTGCGCGCGGCACTCCTGCCGCCGGGCGACGACCCCGACAGCTTCCTCAATCAGAACGGTCCTGACGCGCTGCGTAAACTTGTCGACCACGCGCCCGACGCGATTGAAATCATCATGCAAAACGCGCTCAAGCGAGGCTGCTCGACGCCCGCGGAAAAGGCGGCGGTGGTCTCTCATGTCTCGCCAATGATCGCGATGTTTAACGATCCGGTTGAGCGAGTCGAGTATGCGCGACGTCTGGCGATGGTAACCGGGACAGATCGCGGCGCGGTCGAAACGGTTGTGCGCAGGGCCCAGAGCGAGTCTCGCGGCCGAGAAGCCAACGCAAATCAGCGCGCCCAACGAGGGACGCCCGTTGCAGAGCAGCCGCGTCTCGTCGAAAAGAAGACTCAGGGACGCGAAGAACAGCACCTCCACTTGCTCACGCATCTCGTCTATCTGCACCCGACTCTCTTGACCGACGGCTTGCGTGTGGAGATCAATGAGCTTGTTCCCGAAGGCTCTTGGAAGGCGATTCTCATGCTCTTAATTGACGCAGCGCAGGATGGCCAGCTCGACGATTCAGGTGCCATCGATCTCGAGTTGCTTGAGAATCGACTCGATGGTGAAGCCGCTGCGCGATTGCGCAGCGTTGCGGTCGACGATCTGGGAGAAGATAGCGAGACTACACCTGAGCAAACACTTGCAGACGTGCTCGGATGGTTTGCAAAGCGGCGCCGGGCCGCTGCAGAAAGTAACCTTACGCAAAGGCTTCGAGATCCAAATGCAGACCTCGAAGACTTGCTGGCCCAAAAACAAAAGCAGCTCGAAGCAAGACGAGCGGCGCAAAAGACTTCAAGCGAACCGACGTAGCCATGCAAGTTTCGGTACGTGAGAAAGGTTCAAGTAGAAACGGGAAATTAACAAAGAACGAATCGTTACAAGTCAACCTATAGAAGCAGAGCATCACCGCAGGTTTGCTACGCGTGCAACACGCGTCAACAAGCCATTCTGACTCAGCAGATCGCAAGGAGCCCTCCCCCCATGGCCTCGAACGCGCCCTCGACATCGGTGTCCGTAAAGACCGATACGGAAATTGACTTTGAAGATGCGCTGTCTGTTCGCAAGAAGCAGGCAAGCAAAGCGAAGTCGACTGCAAAGAAGAAGAAGAAGGCTGCTGCGACCAATGACGCTGACGTTGCAACGACTGCAGCGGGCAAGCGCACGAAAAAGAAGAAGACCCCCGCGGTTGCCGACACCACCGCCGAGGCGCCCCAGCGAACCGAACTGCGAAAAGCAGCTCCTACGCTTCGCGTAGCGCCTTCCCCTTCCCGCCAGCTCGGTCGCGACGATGGCACCCAGTCACGAGATCCGGTGCGGGCCTATCTGCGCGAAATGGGGCGCGTGTCTCTACTCACGCGTGAAGGCGAAGTCGAGATTGCAAAACGAATTGAGTCCGGCACGCACGATTCGCAGTTTGCCGTACTGGGAAACGCCTGGGGACTCGACGCCGTCCTCGGTCTTGGTCAGCTGTTCAAGGCCGACGAAATCTCACTGCGCAAAATTGTCGACGGTCTTGATGATGCAAACGCCGAGCCTCCGGAGCAGCGACGCAAGCAGCTCTTAAAGGCACTCAGCTTCGTGAAGAAGATCAAAGGCGACGTTGGGCGACGGCAAGCCGCGATGGACAAACCTCGCACGAGTGTCGAGACCCGCACCAAGTTGCGCGCCGAAAACGACGCCGACTACCAGAAGGTGCTCACGAAATTGCGCAAGGCGCGGTTTGCCCGCACTCGCTTCAACGAACTGGCTGAATGCTTTCGCGAGTTGGGCGAAGCTTTCAGCTTGTTGGATGGTCGCGCGCAGATGGTCGTGCGTCCGTTCATGATGAGCGTCAACCAATTCCGCAGCTACGCGACCACGGCCGCAGAAGGGCGAGGCGTCAAAGCGAAGGACGCCCTCACCAAGCTCGGCGGCGACCTCGGGCGAATTGAACGCGCTTGCGGTCAACTCGACGAGAACCAGATCGATATCGACGCATTTGAAGCCGATTGCAAGATGGACGGCGAATCGGTGCGAGTTGCGATCAATTGCTACGCGGAATCGGCCGATCGAGCCCACCTGGCCAAGGAGGAGCTCATTGAGGCCAACCTCCGTCTGGTTGTCTCGATTGCGAAGAAGTACAACAACCGCGGCCTGCAATTTTCAGATCTGATCCAGGAAGGCAATATCGGCTTGATGAAGGCCGTCGAAAAGTTCGAGTATCAGCGCGGATACAAGTTTTCGACCTATGCGACGTGGTGGATCCGTCAGGCGATCACCCGGGCGATCGCCGACCAGGCTCGCACGATTCGCATCCCGGTCCACATGATCGACACCATCAACAAGTTGGTTCGCGCAACGCGCCGCCTGGTGCAAGTGCTCGGCCGTGAGCCTTCGCCCGAAGAACTCGCCGAAGAGATGGAGCTTCCGATCGACAAGGTGCAGATGGTCTTCAAGATCGCCAAGGAGCCCGTCAGCCTCGAGGCGCCGGTCGGCAACGACGACAGTCACTTGGGCGACTTTATTGAAGACAGCAACGCGGTGAATCCGCAGGACGAGGCCGTGAGGACCAGCCTGGCGGAACACACCCGCGACGCACTGTCGACGCTTCCGGCGCGAGAGGCCCGGGTGTTGAAAATGCGGTTTGGAATCGACGAGCGATCAAAGCACACCCTCGAAGAAGTGGGCAACGACTTCGATGTGACGCGTGAGCGGATCCGCCAAATCGAAGCCAAGGCGCTGCGCAAGCTGCGCCACCCGAGCCGCAGCGGAACGTTGCGGAGCTTCCTCGAGTAGCTGCTGGTCGGCTCAGTCGCTTTTTTTGCCCAGTAACTTCTCGAATTGAGAGCGTCGCGCACTGCCAGCGCGTGCCGCTTCAATTTGCTGCATGCCGGTGCTGCAGCCCGACTCTGGCCAATGGCGGACTGCCGTCTATCTACGCACCGAAACCGCCTACGCGCTCGTGCCGTCCGATTTTTCAAATCAGGGGCGAGCGAACCCGCGCAAGTTCCCCGTGTTGCTCGGCCGAAGCCGGGAGTTTCGCGCTCGGCCGACGGTGCTGCCGACTTCGGCGGCTGTGTGTCGCAGTCGGCAGGTCGCACGAATTGGCCGAGCAGCCGACACCTTCAAGCATCAGCAAATTTCTGCCCATCAAACCTTCAAATACC